>JBAUWM010000457.1:0-5865 GCA_049583775.1 Nocardioides sp. | reverse complement strand
CGCTCTTGACTGCGGCCCACGCGGGCGTCTGCAGGAAGCTCGCCGCAGGCCGCGACTCGACGAACGCGAGGTGCTGGTCGGTGGGGATGGTTCGGACGGTCAGCACGGCGCCGAGGCTACCTGCCCGTCCAGGGGTTTCGAGGCTCAGGCCTGGCGGCCTTCACACCTCAACCACCGAGGTCCGCCGGTGGTTGAGGGGTGAGGAGCGCTAGCGACGAGCCTCGAAACCCCTCGCCGTCAGAGACGCTCGGCTAGCCAGGCGAAGTCGGCCTTGTGCTCGTCGGCACCACCGGGCGTCTCACAGATCACCGGCGCGGCTGCGTCGCGGACCACCGAGGCCAGCAGGTCGGGTTCGATCTGGCCGGCGCCGAAGTTGGCGTGCCGGTCGGCGCCGGAGTCGAACGCGTCGCGACTGTCGTTGCAGTGCACCAAGTCGATCCGCCCGGTGATCTTGCGGATGTCCTCGACCACCGTCTCCAGCGAGTTGCCGCCCGCGTGGGCATGGCAGGTGTCGAGGCAGAATCCGACCATGTCGGAGGCCTCGGTGCTCGAGATGGCATCCCACACCCGCGCGATCCGCTCGAGGTAGCGCGTCATCGCGTTCTCGCCGCCGGCGGTGTTCTCGATCAGCAGCGGAAGCTTGAGATCGGTGGCGTCGATGGCCTTGCGCCAGTTGTCGAAGCCCTTCGCCGGGTCGTCGTCCTTGTTCACGTGACCGCCGTGCACGATCAGCCCCTTGGCGCCGATCGAGGCGGCGGCGTCGACGTGCTGCTGCAAGAGCTTGCGGCTGGGAATCCTGATCCGGTTGTTGGTGGTGGCCACGTTCACGATGTAGGGCGCGTGCACGTAGAGGTCGATGCCAGCCGCCTCGGCGTCCGCCTTGAGACCCTCGGCCCCACCGGCGTAGGCGAATTCGGGCCCCTTGTAGCCCTGCGGGTCACCCAGGAAGAACTGCACCAGCGGTGCCTGGCGAGCCTGGGCCTCGGCGATCGGATCGGTCTGGTCGACGTGCGCGCCGAGCGCGATCGAGGTGCTCATGAATCCACCTTATGGAGGCTCACCGACGGTACGAGATCGGCACTAGTCTCAGCGCGTGACGACACCCCCCGGACTGCTGGTCCGACGCCGCCTGGACGGCGATCTGCGCTTTGAGTGGCTCGGCCCGGTGCGGGTCGGCAGCGACCCCACCGTGGAGGTGCCGGCCGAGGACCCCGCGGTGGCGCCGGTGCACGGCACCTTCGAGCCACGGCCCGACGGCTGGTGGTACGTCGACCAGTCGACGTCCGGCTCCTACGTCGAGGGCGAGCGGATCTCGCAGGTGCGACTCGAGGACGAGCCGATCCTGATCTCGCTCGGGCACCCGAACGCCGGGTACGAGATCGAGGTCGTCCGCGTGCTGGCGCCCGAGCAGGCGGTGGCCGAGGTCGGCCGCAAGAAACGTCGTCGCGGGGCGAAGGTGGCGGCTGCCTCGATCGTGGGCCTGCTGGTCGTGGGCGGTGGCGTGGCCGGCGTCGTGGCGGCGGTGAGCGACGAGGATCCTGTGCCTGCGGTGGCTGAGACGCCAGGGCTCTCCGACGACGAGCTCAACCGGGCCAAGGCGGCATCCGTGCTGCTTCAGGCCGTCGACTCGTCAGGTCAAGTGCTCTACTCCGGCTCGGGCAGCATCATCAGCGACGACGGCCTCATCCTCACCAATGCGCACGTCGGTGCTCCGAACGCTCCCGGTCAGGCCGGCGACGGCGCGGACCCCGAATACCTGCTGGTCTCGCTGACCTCCGGTGACGACGACCTGCCGGCCTCAGCCGCCTTCCGCGCCCGACCGATCGTGGCTGACGGCTACCTCGACCTCGCGGTGCTGCAGATCGAGTCGGACGCCGATGGCGAACCGATCGACCCCGCCGACCTCGACCTGCCTGACCCCCTGCCGCTGGGCGACAGCGACGACCTGCGCACCGGCGACCGCATCGTCGCGCTGGGCTTCCCGGCCATCGGCAACGTGGCCGCTGACGGCGACCGACCGTTGACCGTCACCGAGGGCGTGGTCTCGACCTTCCAGGCCGACCCGGTCATCGGCACAGAGCGCGGCGCCATCGACTCCGACGTGCGGCTCGGCTCCGGCAACTCCGGTGGCCCGTCGATCAACGACGAGGGCGAGATCATCGGCCTGAACACGCGAGTCATCACCGCGGCCTCGGTCGACGCGGGCGCCATCACCCAGGGCTCGGCCCTGATCGTGCCGGTGAACCTCGCGGCCGCGATCGTGGAGATCGCCGAGGGAGGAGGGGACGCCGACTACGTCTCTCCCTACCTCGAGTCGCTGCCTGAGACCCCGACCCCGAGCGACAGCGAGGTGACCTCGGCGGGTTGGGTGAAAGCCGGCAGGGAGGGCGAGTGCGCAGGCACGAGCTCGTTGGAGAAGCCGGGTCGGCTCGCGGGCGTGGCCGTGGGCGACGTCATCTACGCCGAGTTCCTGGTGGCCGGGGTGCCCGAGGGCCTGCCGTTCTCCATCGACTTCTTCGCCGACGACGGCACCACACGCTTCGACACGCTTTCGGGAACCTGGGAGTCGTTCGGCGAGGTCACGTGCATCTGGGCGCCGTTCACGCTCCCGGAGTCGATCCCGGCAGTGAACGCCGTGATGTTCCTCGGCGACGACCCGAACCCCGTCGTCGAGAACCCGACCTTCTTCCAGTAGGGGCCGGGCGCAGGGCTCCAGGCACCGGGATCGCGCTGGGTCCGAACCGGTCACGGACGTCGACGGGCTCGGCGTCCGGACGCACGCGCTCGTGGAGCAACCTGGAAAGCACGTCGACCGCGATGAGGTCGTGGGCTGGGTCGGCGGGCTCGCCGGCGAGCTGCGCCGATGGTGCGAAGCCGGGTGTGCCGACCGCGAGCCGGCCGCTCTCCCCGATCGTGGCAGCGACGCCGAAGTCGGCGATCAGCAGGTGCGGTCGGCTGGTGCGGGTGGCATGGAGCAGCAGGTTGGCCGGTTTGAGGTCGCGGTGCACGATGCCGGCCGCGTGCACCGCGGAGAGTCCGGCGTGCAGCTGGGCGAGCACGGTGCGCACGAAGTCGGCGGGAAGCGACGAGCGCTCGTGCAGAAGATCGCGCAGCGAGCCACCCGCGGCGAGTTCCATTGCATAGGCGACCCGGTCGTCGTCAGCGGCCCAGGCACGCGGCGTGGCGACGTGCGGGTGATCGATACGGGTCGAGAGCTCGCGCACGAAGCGGACCAGCCCCGGAGCGTCGACCTGACGCAGCTGCTTGACCGCGACGAAGCGCTGCTCGCGCAGGTCCCACGCCCGGCATACCGAACCCATCGCCCCAGCGCCGATCTGGTCGAGCAGCACGAACCGACCAGCGAGAGGGGAATCGTCGGGCGGCACCGTTTGACGGTGCCACGCGGGTCTGGTGGGCCGCGGACGTTGTCCACAGGGTCACCACGGGGTCACCACGGGGTCACTCACGGGCCGCTCACAGGGTCACTCGCCGGGCCGCTCCTGCAGGCTGGTTTAGGCCAACTGGGCGCGCCGCTGCTAGATTTCGATGTCTTTGCCGCGGCCCACCGATGGGGTCCCCGGGGCAGGACACTGCAAGGCCCTCCTGCCACGGAGAGACCGTGGCCGCTGAGTCCAGAGGAGGTGGAGACCGCTTTGCGCGCATACGAAGTCATGGTCATCCTCGACCCCAGTCTCGAAGAGCGCACGGTTGAACCGTCGCTCGACAAGTACCTGAACGTCATCCGCAACGATGGTGGTTCGGTCGACAACGTCGAGGTGTGGGGCAGGCGTCGCCTGGCCTACGAGATCAAGAAGAACGCTGAGGGCATCTACGCCGTCATCAACCTGCAGGCCGAGCCGGCAACGGTCAAGGAGTTCGACCGTCAGCTCACGCTCAACGAGTCGATCCTGCGCACGAAGGTGATGCGTCCCGACGCTCACTGAGTCGTGGCCTCGGCCACTCCTCAGCGAACGTCTGTGGACGAACGCTTTCCCTTGTCGGCGCCGCGCGCAAGCATGAGCGCCGACACCCACGTGAATCGACGTGGACCTGAATCGATCGACAAGCCTAGGGAGACCTGACATGGCAGGCGAGACCGTCATTACCGTCGTGGGAAACCTCGTCGACGACCCGGAGCTGCGCTTCACCCCCTCGGGTGCGGCCGTTGCGAACTTCCGGATCGCGTCGACCCCGCGCACCTTTGATCGTCAGACCAACGAGTGGAAAGACGGCGATGCCCTCTTCCTCTCGTGCTCGGTGTGGCGACAGGCGGCGGAGAACGTCGCCGAATCGCTGCAGAAGGGCATGCGGGTCGTCATCCAAGGCCGGCTCAAGCAGCGGTCCTACGAAACCCGCGAGGGTGAGAAGCGCACCGTCGTCGAGCTCGAGGTCGACGAAGTCGGCCCCTCCCTGGCGTTCGCCACGGCCAAGGTCACCCGCGCGTCGCGCTCGGGCGGCGGCGGTGGTGGCTACTCCGGTGGTGGCGGCGGCGGACAGACCCGGCCTCAGCAGTCGGCCGGCGCTGACCCGTGGGCCACACCAGCTCCCGCCCAAGGTGGTGGCGCTCCTGCCACCGACCCGTGGGGGGCACCTGGCGTGGGCTCCGAAGAGCCTCCGTTCTGAGCTGTTGATCCAGATCCACCGCTGATTCCAGCAATCCATCCGCACATCCGAAACCATTCCGACCCTGTACCCACTCAGGGCCGGGCTTCTAGAGAGGAAGCACCACAATGGCCAAGGCAGTGATGCGCAAGCCCAAGAAGAAGGTTTGCCAGTTCTGCAAGGAGAAGGCGTCCGGTGTCGATTACAAGGACACCCCGCTGCTCCGCAAGTTCATCTCCGACCGCGGCAAGATCCGCGCCCGTCGCGTGACCGGCAACTGCGTCCAGCACCAGCGGGACGTCGCGATTGCGGTCAAGAACGCGCGCGAGCTCGCTCTGCTCCCGTACACGTCCACCGGTCGCTGAGAGGAGTCGACATGAAGCTCATCCTTACCCAGGAAGTCGACGGCCTCGGCTCGCCCGGCGACATCGTCGAGGTCAAGGACGGCTACGGCCGCAACTACCTCGTGCCTCGCGGCGTCGCGGTCCGTTGGACCCGCGGCGGCCAGAAGCAGGTCGACTCGATCAAGGCTGCTCGCGCCACCCGCTCGGTGCGCGACAACGCGCACGCCGACGAGCTGAAGAACAAGCTCGAGGCCTCGCCGGTTGACGTCAAGGTCCGCGCCGGTTCCGAGGGACGCCTGTTCGGCGCCGTCACCATCACCGACATCGCCTCGGCCCTGGCCGAGGTCGCCGGTGAGTCCGTCGACAAGCGCACGATCGTGGTGACCAACCCGATCAAGTCGCTCGGCGCGCACAACGTGTCGGTCAAGCTGCACGACGACGTGTCCGCCGCTGTGGCGCTCAACGTCATCCCGGGCTGACCGAACACCGCATCAAGCACGGCGAAGGCCGCCCCTGGGAAACCCGGGGCGGCCTTCGTTCGTCGAGGCGCCGCGCAGGTACGCCGTCGTTCGTCGAGTAGCGCCGCCGAGGAACGAGGTGGTGGGTATCGAGACGTCCGCAGGCGGGGCAGGGCGCGGGTGCCTCGGGTTGTCTCGTGCCGGTGGTCGAGCAGGGAACGCCGCTAGGCCTGAGCGTTGTCGAGACCGCCGCTGCTGGGCTGCGGCCTGGGGGGAGGCCGTTGTTCGTCTCACCGGGTCTCGGCCGGTGGTCGAGCAGGGAAGGCCGCTAGGCCTGAGCGGTGTCGAGACCCCTGGTGCTGGGCTACGGTCTGGGGGGAGGCCGTTGTTCGTCTCACCGGGTCTCGACCCCGGTTGGTGCCGGTGGTCGAGCAGGGAAGGCCGCTAGGCCTGAGCGGTGT
>JBAUWM010000456.1:0-3120 GCA_049583775.1 Nocardioides sp. | reverse complement strand
GTCGGAACGTCGAGCGGGTTGATCTGGTAGTCGCTGACCCACACGACGTCGTCGTAGATCGGCTCCTCGGCGAGCTCGACCGGTGTGCTCGTCATGCTGGCCGCCACAGCCGCCACGGCAATGGCGGTCTCAGCTACCCGCACGGCCTCGTCAGGCGTGAGGCCAACCCCCGAGGCGAAGCCCCACGAACCGCGATGGATGACGCGCACCGCGAAGCCGAGGTCCTCGCTGTCGCTGGCGCCTTGCAACGCCTCGTCACGCACGAGCACGCTTTGGTAGCGCACGCGTTCGAAGCGGAAGTCGGCATGGGTAGCGCCGAGCTCACGGGCGCGGCTCAAGGCCGCGTCGCCTAGCGCGCGGTAGCCGATCGCGGTGAAGGTGGGGTCGAGACCGCTCATGCCTGCGAACCTAGTAGATGCATGGATCACTACGCTTGTGCTCATGGGCACACCGGCGTGGTTGGGGATCGGCGCGCAGCGCAGCGGCACGACCTGGCTCACCGACCTGCTCACGCAGCACCCCACCGTCGGGCTCGGCACCAACGGCAAGAAGGAACAGCACCTGCTGCACAAGGTGGGCGACGAGCGGATCCCCGCCGATGACTACCTCGAGCTGTTTCCCGACGACGAGATAGCGCGCGGTGACTGGACGCCGCAGTACCTGCGCCACGCCTCTGCTCCGGCGGCTGCCGCTCGGTTGGTGCCGGACGCGCCGATCCTGGTGCTGCTGCGTGATCCGGTCGAGCGGTTCCGCTCGGCTATGCGCCTGGCTGCCACCCGCGGTAAGTCCTGGCCTTACCCGGTGCCGATCACGGTGCAGACCTGGACGGGTTGCTACGCCGACCAGCTGGACATGTGGGCTGCAGCCGTCGGCCGCGATCGTCTGCACGTGATGGTGTTCGAGCAGGTCCGAGATCACCCGCAGGCCACGGCCGACGCCATCTGGACCAAGCTCGGCCGCGACCCGGTGCCGCTCACCGACGTCGACCAGGAGTCGGGGTCGTCGTCACAGGCCGACTGGGACTGGACGCCAGGCCTGCGCGAGTCGCTGGAGGTGCTCTATCGGCCGCAGGTCGAGAGACTGACACGCGACTGGGGCCTGGACCTGTCGGCGTGGGCGATCGCGCGCTGACCAGCATCGCATCGTGCATCGCATCGACCGATCACCCCCAAGGGCGGTGGGAATCGCGTGGCCGCGTGGCAGTTTCGATGGCATGGCTACTACAACGAAGGTTGCGTTCCTGACCGCCAACGAGGGGATCGAGAAGGCAGAGCTGGTCGAGCCGTGGCAGGCGTTGGAGGACGCGGGCTACCAGCCGGTGCTGCTGGCTCCCGAGTCGGGTGAGGCCCAGTTGTTCGAGCACCTGGACAAGGCGGAGTCCCGTCAGGTCGACCAGCGGGTAGCTGAGGCCGCAGGCGATGACTTCGCAGCGCTGGTGCTGCCGGGCGGTGTTGCCAACCCGGACGCACTGCGGCTCGACGCCGATGCGGTGGCGTTCGTGGGGGACTTCGTGGCTTCCGGCAAGCCAGTTGCGGCGATCTGCCACGCTGCCTGGACCCTGGTAGAGGCCGACGTGGTCAAAGGTCGGCGGCTCGCGGCGTGGCCCAGCCTCCAGACCGACATCCGAAACGCCGGGGGAGAGTGGGTGGATGAGGCTGTGGTCACCGACGGCAACCTGATCACGAGCCGGAACCCCGGCGACATCCCGTCGTTCAACAACGCCCTGCTCGAGGCCCTGGCGCATGGAGTGGCTGGCACGTCGTGACGCCAGGCTGCCCCTAGGCCGACGGCCGGTCAGCGACGGACGTCGACGCGCGAACCGGTGCGCGACTTGGTGACCACGAGCTGAGTGGGAATCCGGTCGCGCATCTCGGCGACGTGACTGACCACGCCCACCACGCGCCCGCCGTCGCGGAGTGCGTCGAGGGTGTCCATGACGTCGTCGAGGGTGTCGGCGTCGAGGGAGCCGAAGCCCTCATCGACGAAGAGGGTGTCGAGGGCGGCGCCGCCGCTCTCGTGGGTGATCACGTCGGCCAGGCCGAGGGCCAGTGCGAGCGAGACCACGAAGGTCTCGCCGCCAGAGAGGGTGGCCGGGTCGCGGGACTCGCCGGACCAGTCGTCGCGCACGAGCAGGCTGAGTCCGCCCCGGGTCTCGCCAGCGCCGCGACGACCGGTGTGCTCGAGGGAGTAGCGCTGGTCGCTCATCCGGGCGAGCCGTTGGTTGGCCGCGGCGACGACCTGGGTGAGCCGGTAGGCCAGCACGTAGGCCGAGAGCCGCATCCGCAGCGTGTTGTCGGCCGACTTGCCGTCGACGAACGAAGCCAGCCCGGCTGTGAGGGTCAGCTCGTCTCGCACCGGCCACCAGGCGTGCAGGGCGCCGTCGAGCTGGTCGGTCAGTTCGCCGATGCGGCGTCGTCGGGCGGCGGCGAGATCAGCTGCGGTGGCGGCACTCGTGTGGGCGGCGAGCGCGGCATCGTGGGCTTGACTGAGGCCGTCGACGTCGGGAGCTGGCAGAGCCGTGGCGCTGACGACGTCGGGGGAGGCCAGCACTTCGCGGACCACGGCGAGCCGTTGCTCGTGGTGGGTGATTCGGGCGGCCAGTGACGTCAGCACCTCACGATCGAGGGCAGCGGCCACGGCGGTGTGAACGGTGTCGAACCCGGCGTCCTCGGCGGCGTCGACCATGGCTCTGCGTGCGTCGAGGCACGCGGCGGCACTGGCGGCAGCCTGTTCGTGCGCGGTACGGGCTTCGTTGATCAGGCGGGCTGTGTGCTCGTGGCCAGCGGCAACGACCGCCAGGTCGTGATCGACCAGCTCGCCCAGCTCGGCGCGCAGACGAGACGCGTCGGCGGACAGGTGCTGCTGTTGGGCCTGGCAGCGGGCCAGCTCGCCGGCCTGTTCGCGCAACCGCCGCTCGAGGGCCGAGAGCTCGGCCTCAGCGACGGCTAAGGCGGCGGTTGCTTCGGGGCCCCGAGCGACAAGCTGCTCGCACGCCTGCAGGTCGGACTCGATCTGGGCGGCGTGCGAGGTGAGGTCAGGTACGGGCCGATCTCCGCTGCGGGCCACCAGCGCAGTCAGGCGCGTCTCGAGGTCGCGGACCTTCTGGTCGTGGGCGTGCTC
>JBAUWM010000455.1:0-13047 GCA_049583775.1 Nocardioides sp. | reverse complement strand
GTGCGGCCGCAGCCGGTCGAGCGCTCGACGCGGCGGGAGCGGCCGGTGCGTCGGAGGCGGCGGAGGTCTCCTTGGCGGCCTGGGCCGCGTCGAGCACGTCCTGCTTGCGGATCCGACCACCCACCCCAGAGCCACTCACCCGGTTGAGGTCGACGTCGTTCTGGGCGGCCAGCTTGCGCACCAGGGGGGTCACGTAGCCGCCGCTGTCGTTCGAGGCGGCAGGGCGCTCCGGCTGCTGCTTCGACTCGGGCTCCGGCTTGGATTCCGACTCCTGCTTCGACTCCGGCTCCGGCTCCTGCTTCGACTCGGGCTCCGGCTCCTGCTTGGATTCCGGCTCGGGCTCGGGCTCCTGCTTGGATTCCGGCTCCTGCTCCTTTTCCTGCTTGGATTCCGGCTCGGGCTCCGGTTCCGGTTCGGACTCGGCGGGTGCCGCCGATGCGTCACCGATCACGGCGAGCTCAGCGCCGACCTCGACGGTCTCGTCTTCCTCGGCCTTGATCTCGAGCAGGGTGCCGGCGACCGGCGAGGGGATCTCGGTGTCGACTTTGTCGGTGGAGACCTCGAGCAGTGGCTCGTCGACCGCGACCTCGTCGCCGACCTTCTTCAGCCAGCGGGTCACGGTGCCCTCGGTGACCGACTCACCGAGAGCAGGAAGCGTGACCGACGTGCCACTCGACCCGCTAGAGCTAGCGGCCGGGGCCGAGTCCTCCTTCTGAGGCTCGGGCTCGGGCTCCGGCTCTTGCTCCTCGGCAGCCGGCTCAGGCTCCGCGTCACCTTCCGGCTCCGCCTCTGCCTCGGGCTCTGCGTCGGACTCTGCGTCGGACTCTGCGTCGGGCTCTGCCTTGGGCTGTGCGTCGGGCTCCGACTCGGACGCGTCGTCGCCGCTGCTCTCGCCGCCACCCTCGCCCTCGTCGCCGATCAGCGCGAGCACGGCACCGACCTCGACGGTCTCGTCTTCCTCGGCCTTGATCTCGAGCAGGGTGCCGGCGACCGGCGAGGGGATCTCGGTGTCGACCTTGTCGGTGGAGACCTCGAGCAGCGGCTCGTCGACGGCGACCGTGTCACCTACCTGCTTGAGCCAGCGCGTGACGGTGCCCTCGGTAACGGACTCGCCGAGGGCGGGGAGGTTGACTTCGGTAGCCATGGTTCGTGGGCGTCCTTCGTGTCGCTGGATGGAATCAGGAGTGAGCGTGAAGCGGTTTGCCGGCCAGGGCGAGGTGCGCCTCGCCGAGAGCCTCGTTCTGGGTGGGATGGGCGTGCACCAGTGGCGCGACGTCGTCAGCATGCGCCTCCCACCCGTAGATCAGCTGCGCCTCGCCGATCAGCTCGCCGACCCGGTCACCGACCAGGTGGATGCCGATCACCGGACCGTCGGTTCGACGGACCAGCTTGACGAAGCCCTGCGTCTTGAGGATCTGGCTCTTGCCATTGCCCCCGAGGTCGTAGGTGACCGTCTCGACCGCCGCAGCTCCGTAGACGTCGACCGCGGCCGCCTCGGTGAGCCCGACCGACGCGAGCTCGGGGTGGGAGTAGGTGACGCGCGGGATGCCGTCTTCGTCGATGGGCCGGGGGTCGAGCCCTGCGATGTGCTCGGCGACGAAGATGCCCTGAGCGAAGCCACGGTGGGCCAGTTGAAGTCCCGGCACGATGTCGCCCACGGCATAGACGCCCTCGACCCCGGTGCGGCAGTGCTCGTCGGTGACGACGAAGCCTCGTTCGAGCGTGATGCCGACCTCTTCGTAGCCGAGGTCGGACGTCGCTGGCGCCCGCCCGACGGCGACCAGCAGGATCTCGGCCTCGATCACGCTGGAGGTGCCATCGGCAGCCTCGACCGTGACCGCCACGCCCTGCTCGCTGGTCGCGACGCTCTGGAAGCGGGTGCCGGTGCGGAAGGCGATCTTGCGCTTGCGGAAAGTGCGCTCGAGCACCGCGGACGACGCTTCATCCTCAGCGGCCATCAGCCGGGGGAGCGCCTCGACGATGGTGACGTCGGCGCCGAAACTGCGCCACACGCTCGCGAACTCGCAGCCGATGACGCCACCGCCGAGCACGACCACGGAGGCTGGCACCCGGTCGAGGGTGAGCGCCTGTTCGGACGTGATGATCCGCTCGCCGTCGACCTCGAGGCCCGGGAGGGTGCGGGAGTAGGAACCGGATGCCAGCACCAAGTGCCGGCCGCGGTAGAGCTCGCCCTCAACGGTGACTTCGCGGAGCCCGGTGACGACACCGGCGCCCTCGATGACGGTGATGCCGCGGCTCTTGATGAGCCCGGCCAGGCCCTTGAAGAGCCGACTCACCACGCCGTCCTTGTACTTGTTGACTCCGGCCATGTCGATGCTCTCGAGCGTGGCCCGGATGCCGAACTGCTCGGAGTCGCGGGCGCTGTCGGCGACCTCGGCGGCGTGCAGCAACGCCTTGGTGGGGATGCAGCCAACGTGCAGGCAGGTGCCCCCGAGCTTGTCCTTCTCGACCAGACCGACGCTCAGACCCAGCTGGGCGGCTCGCAGCGCGCACGCGTATCCGCCCGAGCCAGCGCCCAGGACGAGCACGTCGAATTCGGTGGCAGCCACCTGCGGATCACGTCCCTTCCCGTGAGTCGACGCTCCATCCTTGCACTAGTCCGGGCACCCGTCGCAAGGGCGTGTCGCGATACCCCGTGGTCGCCCGGGGAGCACTGGTTGGCCTGGTGTTGGCACACTAGGAGGATGGGATTCCTCGACCGGTTCCGCCGATCCGGCACCAAGATGTCGGGTCCGGCGCGCGATGCCGTGCGTACCGGCTCGACGCGAGTGCGCGCTTCCGACAAGGTCGATGAGAAGCACTTGCATGAGTTCGTCATCGCTCGGCGCGGTGTCGAGGGCTTCGTCGAGCCGCGCACAGCGGTGAGCGAAGTAACCCTTCTGCTGGTGGCGCACGACGGCGAGTGGACCCGACGCCGGGTGCCGTCGGTCAACTGGGCGCACGACTTCGCCAACAAGCACCAGGTGCCGTCCTACGACGCCGCCGTGGTCGGCATCCCGCAGCGGATGCGCGAGTACAACTCGCGGATGAAGCAGCAGCGCAAGGAGCAGGGCGGGCTCTGACCGCAATCAAGCGCCGCGGGCTCTGACCGCGATCAGCCTTGGTCTGAGAGCGTGCGGGCCAGCTGCACGAGGGTGCTGACGGAGAAGCCGGTGCCGCCACTGGTGATGTGACCGTGAGGGCCGCCGGAGTTGAAGGCCGGTCCGGCGATGTCGACGTGCGCCCACGGAAGCCCGGCGGTGAACTCCCGCAGGAAGGCCGCAGCGAACAGTCCGCCACCCCAGCGGATCCAGTCGTGCTGGGCGAGGTCGGCGATCTTGCTGGAGTGGATGCGCTCATCCATCATCTCGGGGATCGGCATCGGCCACTGGTCCTCACCGGCTGCCTCACCGGCAGCGAGCACCTGGTCGACCACCGTCGGGTCGCCCATCACTCCGCCGACCTTGTCTCCGAGCGCGACGACCATGTGGCCGGTGAGCGTGGCGACGTCGACCAGCAGGTCGGGTGACTTCTCGGTGGCCATCACCAGGGCGTCGGCCAGCACCAGACGACCTTCGGCGTCGGTGTTGAAGATCTCGACGGTGGTGCCGCCGCGGATCGAGATGACGTCGCCCGGACGCATCGCTGCTTCACCCAGCATGTTCTCGGCCAGGGCGGCGTAGGTCGTGACCTTGATCGGCAGCCCCAAGTCAGCGATCGCCAAGGTCGCCTGCACCACTGAGGCAGCGCCTGCCATGTCGGACTTCATCTCGTGCATGCTCGCGGCCGGCTTGATCGAGAGCCCTCCGGAGTCAAAGGTGATGCCCTTGCCCACCAGAGCCAGGTGGGTGCGGGCGCCCTTGGGGGCGTACGTGAGCTGCACCAGACGCGGTGGTGCGTCGGAGGCTTGGCCGACGCCGAGCAGTCCGCCGCAGCCGAGTTCGGCCAGACGGTGCTCGTCGAGCACCGTGACCGACACTTTCGCCGATCCGCGTGGGCGCGCCTTGACGACAGCCACTACCTCGTCGGCGAAGCCTGGCGGCCGCAGGTCGTTCGGCGGCGTGTTCACCCAGTCGCGGGTGGCCGCAACGGCTCGGGCAACGACCTGAGCCTGCTCGAAGGCGACGAGGGTGTGCTTCTGTCGAGCGTTGGGACTGAGCACCACCAGCTCGGCGGGCCGGGTGCTGGGGCCGGACTTCTTGTACCTGGCGAACATGTAGCCACCGAGGGAGTCGCCCTCGACGATGGCCGCGACCAGGTCGGGCGACGTGGCCGGCAGCGCATAGGCCACTGACGCCGCGTTGTTGAGGGCGCGGGCCGCGACACCCGAGGCTCGGCGCACGGCCGTGTGTGTGATCGCATCGCCTAGACCGACGAGCACCAGCATGGGTGCGCCGATCGTCTTGGACGTCGGCACCTTGACGAGCTCACCAGCGCGACCGGTCACCCCGAGGCTGGCCAGAAGGGGAGCGAAGCCCCTGCCGTAGGCCTTCGCCACCTCCTCGCCGCCCGGCGCCACGCTCGGGGCCTTGCCGGCCAAGACTCCGACGACAACAGCGTCCGCCTTGGACTTGGCGGGATTCGCACTGCGCAGGGTGTACGTCGTCACCGACGCAGGGTAACGAAGGGGCAGCCGCGAGCAGCGGGCCGTCGGGTCCGGGTAGGTTTCGGCCATGGCAGCACAGGCCGGTAACTCACTTCTGACCTCGCCCCTTCACGACCGGCACGAGGCGCTCGGGGCCAAGTTTGCCGAGTTCGGCGGTTGGTCGATGCCGCTCGAGTATGCGGGCGTCGTCGCCGAGCACACGGCGGTCCGCACCTCGGTGGGCATCTTCGACGTCAGTCACCTCGGCAAGGCCACCGTCACCGGGCCCGGGGCGGCCGCGTTCGTCAACGCCACCCTGAGCAACGACCTCGGGCGGATCGGCCCGGGCAAGGCGCAGTACACCCTGTGCTGCGACGACGAGACCGGCGGCATCGTTGATGACCTGATCGCCTACTACCTCGATGACGAGAACGTGCTGCTCGTGCCTAACGCCGCGAACACCGCGGAGGTCGTGCGTCGCCTCACTGCAGCTGCGCCGAGCGGTGTCACTGTCGCCGATCGGCATCGCGACTACGCGGTGCTGGCCGTTCAAGGAACCAAGGCCGACGAAGTGCTCGCGGCGGCCGGACTGCCGGTGGGTCACGCCTACATGACTTTCGTAGGTGCCACACCCGAGATCACCGGCGGCGTCGACGTCGTGGTGTGCCGCACCGGTTACACCGGCGAGCGCGGCTACGAGCTGATCGTCGAGAACGAGGCCGCGGGCGCCGTGTGGGATGCGCTGATGGCTGCCGGGGAAGCCCACGGCATCGCGCCCTGCGGGCTCGGCTCGCGCGACACGCTCCGCACCGAAATGGGTTACCCGCTGCACGGCCAGGACATCTCCTTGGACGTCACGCCCAACGAGGCGCGGCTCGGGTGGGCGGTGGGCTGGTCCAAGGAGACGTTCTGGGGCAAGGCACCGCTCGCGGCGGAGAAGGAAGCCGGACCGCGTCGACGACTGGTCGCACTCGAGGCGACGGGCCGCGCGATCCCTCGACCGCACATGAGCGTGAGCCTCACGCCCGACGTGCTGCTCGGCGAGATCACCTCCGGCACGTTCTCGCCCACGCTGAAGAAGGGCATCGCGCTCGCCCTGCTCTCGACCGTGGTCGCGCCAGACGCGCAGGTGGGCGTCGATGTGCGAGGCCGTCGGGAGATGTTCGCGATCACCACACTTCCCTTCGTCGACACCTCGGTGCGCGAGTCATGAACCTGCCCGAGCAACCGCCCACCTTCCGTCGGCCCACCGCCGCCGAGCGGCCGTGGTCGTGGCGCCTCGAGTCCGATGCCGGCGAGGAAGTCGCAGTGAGCGGCGAACTCGGCCAGCAACGCTTTGCCAACCAGGCCGACGCTGAGTCGTGGGTGGGGGAGACGTGGGCCGCGCTTGCCGAGGTCGGCGTGGCTCAGGTGTACCTGTTCGAGCACGACCGCCAGGTCTACGGGCCGATGTCGCTACGCGCCTGAGCCGGTCGGGAGGCCGGATGCGCGACGACGACGAGTTCGCGTCCTACGCGCACGCCCGGTGGCCCACCCTCGTGCGCGTCGTGCGGGTGATGGGGGCCGGGCCTCGACACGCGACGGTCGTCGGCCAAGAGACGTGTCGCTCGCTCCATCAGCGGTGGTCACAGCGCAACGAGTGGTTCGACCTCGACGTCGAGCTCTACCGTGAGGTGGTGGCGGCCTGGGGTCGTACGAGCTACGGCTGGTGGGCCGAGCCCAACGACGTCTCAACCGCCACCGGTTACGCCGACCTCGAGCCGCTGCTCGACCGGCTCGACCCGATCCGTCGTTGGCGCCTGGCGCTCGAGGCTGTGGCCGGGTTGAGCGAGGACGACGCAGCGCTCGTCGTCGGCCGCCTGTCCGACCCCCCGCACTCGGCTCCGGTCTCCGTGGGGCACCACGAGCTGTTTGCCGCGGCCCAGGCCTTCGCCGTCGGGCCGGCCCAGATCTCGGCCGCGATCGCCGACGACGAGGCGCGTCGACGTCGGAGTCGGCGCATCAGCCTGGTAACCGTTGGCGCGGTCGCCCTCGTGGGTGCGGCGTTCACTCCGGCCGCGGTGGACTACTTCGATCGGGCCGACGACGGCCGCGACCCGGTGCCCCGGGTGATCGACCCAGACTCGCTCGTGCCGCGACCCAACCAAGGGCCCGACGGTGTCGTGCTGACAGTGCCCTGGTTCGTCGAGGGCATGTTGCGCTTGGGCAATCGGGCCTACGACGTCGGGCTGGTCACCGGCCTCGCCGAAGTGCCTGGGGGCGCCATCGTGCAATTGGCCGACGGCACCCTGGCGCGCGTGCGAGCCGACGACGGCCGGCAAATCCTGATCGGCGCCAGCCGGCCTGGCTCTGCGTTCGCTACGTCTGCGGCCACGGGGTGGGCGGCCTGGATCACGCCCGGACCGCGACCCGAGGTGGTCGTGGCAGACGAAAGTTCCGAGCGGCTCCGTGGGACGCTCAACCGGGGCGAGCAGGTCATCGCCCTCGAGGGGCGGGCCACCTACCTCGCTGGCCCCGACGGCTACCGGGTGCTGCGCCCGGGAGGGCCGCAGACGGAGGTACCGCTGGTCGGACTCGTCGACGTGGCGGCGCGGAGCAGCGTCGTGAAGGGTCCGGGCGAGTTTCTCCGCGTGCAGCGCGAGGGCGGCGACGACCTGCTCGTGCGGGGTGAGGGTGCTCGGCTCTCTGACACCGGGGAGTTCCTGCTGACCAGGGTCGGCGAGCCGGGCACCAGCCAGGATCTCGTGGTCATCGAGGTCGCCACCGGGCAAAGGGTCACGTTGGCTCTCCCTGACTCGGGAACCGGCGTGGGGGCAGCTTTCGGACCCGAGAACAGCGTGACGTTCTTGTTCGTCAACGACGAGATGGACTCCATTGACGACCCGCGGATGGCCGACCAGCCCGCCTACGACCTCGTCACCTGCTTCCTGCGAACTCGCAGCTGCGCGGCTGCCGGCAGGGTCACCACGGTGAGCGAGCGCCCGTTGCTGGCCCAGTAGCAGGATGCCTCGGTGTTTCCTCGGCCGGGAAGCGGCTGGCTGACGGTAGATTCGTCGACGTGCAGGCCTACCTCGATCTCCTCACCCGCATCCTCGACGACGGCGTGGAGAAGGGGGATCGCACGGGTACGGGCACCCGTAGCGTCTTCGGCCACCAGATGCGCTTCGACCTCACCGCCGGATTCCCGCTGGTCACCACCAAGAAGGTGCACACCCGCAGCGTCTTCGGCGAGCTGTTGTGGTTCCTCCGCGGCGACACCAACGTCAAGTGGCTGCAAGATCGCGGGATCTCGATCTGGGACGAGTGGGCAGACGCCGACGGCGACCTCGGCCCCATCTACGGCTATCAGTGGCGCTCGTGGCCGACCCCGGACGGCCGGCACGTCGACCAGATCAGCCAGGTCGTCGAGCAGTTGCGTCGCGATCCCGACTCGCGCCGCCACATCGTCTCTGCCTGGAACGTCGCTGACATCCCCGACATGGCCCTCGCCCCGTGCCACACGATGTTCCAGTTCTACGTGGCTGACGGTGCGCTGAGCTGTCAGCTCTACCAGCGCTCGGCCGACGTGTTCCTCGGTGTTCCGTTCAACATCGCGTCGTACGCGCTGCTCACCCACATGGTCGCCCAGGTCACCGGACTGCGAGTGGGCGACTTCGTGCACACGCTCGGTGACGCGCACCTCTACAGCAACCACCTCGACCAGGCACGGCTGCAACTCACCCGGGAGTCGCGGCCGTTGCCCACCCTGCGGCTCGACCCCTCGGTGACCGAGTTGGACGCTTTCGATCTCGAGCACATCAGCGTTGAGGGTTACGACCCGCACCCCGGCATCGCCGCCCCCATCGCGGTCTGAGGCGCACGGTCATGAAGCGAGTGATCTTGGTGGCCGCCGTCGCCCGCAACCGAGTGATCGGCAACGGGCCCGACATTCCCTGGAAGGTGCCGGGGGAGCAGCGCGAGTTCAAGGAGCTGACCCTTGGTCACACGTTGGTCATGGGACGCACGACCTACGAAGCGATCGGACGACCCTTGCCCGGCCGAACCACGGTGGTGCTCACCCGCGACAAGGCGTGGTCCGCTGACGGGGTACTCGTCGCTCACTCGATGATCGACGCGCTGGCCCAGGCCGCCATGCAGCCCGAAGGCGAGGTGATCGTTGCTGGCGGCGCGCAGGTGTACGCCGAGGCGTTGCCGCTGGCGGCCGAGCAGATCATCAGTGAGATTCCGCTCGAGCCCGAGGGCGACGCCTTCTATCCCGAGTTCTCCGACCGCATCTGGGTCGAGAGCGACCGCGAGTTCTTCGAGGGGTACGAACGGTCGTGGTGGGTGCGCCGCGACCCGCTCTCTGCGGGGTGAGTAGGGCCGGTTGATCCGGGCTGCTTGGCTGGTCGCATGACCGTCGAGCTTCGCATTTTCACCGAGCCGCAACAGGGCGCCACCTACGACGACCTGCTGGCCGTAGCGCTGCAGGCCGAGCAGCTCGGTTTCGGCGCGTTCTTCCGCTCCGACCACTATCTGGGCATGGGCACCGAGGGTTTGCCCGGCCCGAGCGACGCCTGGGTGACCCTGGCCGGCCTGGCCCGCGACACGAGCACGATCCGGCTCGGCACGATGATGACCAGCGCGACGTTCCGTTATCCGGGCCCGTTGGCGATCAGCGTCGCCAACGTCGACCAGATGAGCGGCGGCCGAGTTGAGCTCGGCATCGGCGCCGGCTGGTTCGAGGCCGAGCACGCCAAGTACGCCATCCCATTCCCAAGCACCGGCGAGCGCTTTGACCGATTCGAGGAGCAGCTCGCCATCATCACCGGACTGTGGGCCGAGCCGCTGAACGGCGCCGGCTTCTCGTTCGCCGGCGAGCACTACCAGGTCACCGACAGCCCTGGGCTGCCCAAGCCGACCCAAGCCAAGCCGCCGGTACTGATCGGCGGAGTGGGCAAGAAGCGCACCCCGGCCCTGGCCGCCCGCTACGCCGACGAGTTCAACCTGCCGTTCGTCGGCGTCGAGACGACAGCCGGGCAGTTCGAGCGGGTGCGCGCGGCGTGTGAGGCGATCGATCGCGACCCGGCCACGATGACGTGGTCGAACGCTCTGGTCGTCTGCGTGGGTGCCGACGAGGCCGAGGTGACGCGTCGGGCGGCCGCCATCGGCCGCGACGCGGACGAGTTGCGGGCCAACGGCGTGGCCGGCACGCCGGAGCAGGCGATCGAGACGATCGGTCGCTACGCAGCACTCGGCGCGCAACGGCTCTACCTGCAGGTGCTCGACCTGCACGACCTCGAACACCTCGACCTGATCGCGGCCGAGGTCATGCCGCACGTCTGATGCGGTGTCGCGCTCGGATACTCTGACCGCCATGTCTTCCACGTCCGGTGCCGTGCCGCCGGCTGCGCCGTTCGGCACGATGCTCACTGCCATGGCCACCGCCTTCCGACCCGATGGTTCGCTCGACCTCGAGGGCACCCAACGCATCGCCCGGCACTTGGTCGACCATGGTCACGACGGTCTCGTCGTCTCGGGAACCACAGGTGAGTCGGCCACGACCACCAAGGAAGAGGACGGCGAGATCCTGGCCGCCGTCCGTGAAGCAGTGGGCGCCGAGATCAAGTTGGTCGCCGGCGTCGGCACCAACGACACGAGCACCTCCATCTGGCTGGCCCAGCAGGCGCGTAAGCAAGGCGCTGACGGCGTGCTGTTGGTGACGCCGTACTACAACAAGCCCGGCCAACGCGGCATCCTGCAGCACTTCCAGCAGATCGTCGCCGCCGCCGAGTTGCCGGTGATGCTCTACGACGTGCCCGGTCGCACCGGCACCCAGATCGCTCTCGAGACCTACGAGACCATCGCCGACTGGGAGCCCGTGGTCGCGGTCAAGGACGCCGTTGGCGACCTGCCGCGTGCTGCACGCCTGGTGCAGCTGGGCTATGCGCTCTACTCGGGCGACGACGTCAACACACTCGGGTTCCTGGCCCACGGAGCTTGTGGCCTGGTCTCGGTCGTGGGTCACGCCGCCGGCTCTGAGCTGGCCTCGATGATCGCCACCTTCCACTCCGGTGACCACGCCGGGGCACTGGCCATCTACCAGCGGTTGCTGCCCGCGTTCGAGGCCGTGATGGGGGTTCCCAACTACGGTGCCACGACCGCCAAGGCCTCGCTCGAGCTGCTCGGAGTGCTCGACAACCGACACGTGCGCTCGCCCCTGGTGGAGCTCGACGACGACGAGGTCGCTGCGCTGCGCGTCGGGCTGAGTGCCGCCGGTCTTCTCTGACCAACCCGTGCGCTGCTCGCGCGGTCCCTCTGCGAAAGAAGTCAACACGTGAGTCACCCGCATCCCGAACTGTCCGCCCCGCCGGAGCTTGCCGAGGGCGGCCTCCGCGTGATCGCGCTGGGCGGCCTCGGCGAGGTCGGTCGCAACATGACCGTCTTCGAGTACGGCGGTCGGCTGCTGATCGTCGACTGCGGCGTGCTGTTTCCGGAGGACCACCACCCCGGCGTCGACCTGATCCTTCCTGACTTCGCCGCGATCCGTGACCGGCTCGACGACGTCGAGGCGCTGGTGCTCACGCACGGCCACGAAGACCACATCGGGGCCACCCCCTACCTGCTCCGCGAGCGGCAGAACATTCCGCTGGTCGGCTCGCAGCTCACGCTGGCGTTGCTCGACAGCAAGCTGCGCGAGCACCGATTGCGTCAGACCGTGCATCACCAGGTGCGCGAGGGCGACAAGCTCACGTTTGGTCCGTTCGAGCTGGAGTTCATTGCGGTCAACCACTCGATCCCGGACGCGCTCGCGGTGGCGATCCGCACCGGTGCCGGCCTGGTGCTGCACACCGGCGACTTCAAGATGGACCAGCTTCCGCTCGACAGCCGGATCACCGATCTCCGGGCCTTCGCTCGGCTGGGCGAGGAGGGCGTCGACCTCTTCCTCACCGACTCGACGAACGCCGAGACCCCTGGCTTCACGCCTTCGGAGAAGACGATCACCCCGGTGATCGACCAGGTGTTCCGTGAGTCGAAGCAGCGCATCATCGTGGCCTGCTTTGCCTCGCACGTGCACCGGGTTCAGCAGGTGCTCGATGCCGCGGTCGAGCACAACCGTCGGGTGGCGTACGTGGGTCGCTCCATGGTGCGCAACATGGCTATCGCCCGCGACCTCGGCTACCTCACGGTGCCACCGGGCGTGATGGTCGAGGCCAAGGAGCTCGCCACGCTCCCGGTCGAGCGTCAGGTGCTGATCTCGACCGGCAGCCAGGGCGAACCCATGAGTGCCCTGAGCCGCATTGCCCAGCGCAACCACAACTTCGTGCACATCGAGGAAGGTGACACCGTCCTGCTCGCCTCGAGCCTGATCCCCGGTAACGAGAACGCCGTCTACCGGGTGATCAACGGACTCGCGCGATGGGGCGCCAACGTCGTGCACAAGGGCAACGCCAACGTGCACGTCAGCGGCCACGCCAGCGCCGGCGAACTCTTGTACTGCTACAACATCGTCAAGCCGCGCAACGTGCTCCCCGTGCACGGCGAGATCCGGCACATGTTGGCCAATGCCGACCTGGCCCGCGCCACCGGCGTCCAGAACGTCGTCGTCGCCGAGGACGGCGTGGTGGTCGACCTGATCGACGGCGTCGCCTCGATCACCGGCAAGGTCGAGTGTGGCTATGTGTTCGTCGACGGCACCTCCGTCGGAGACATCACCGAGGCCGACCTGAAGGACCGCCGGATCCTGGGCGAAGAAGGCTTCATCTCGATCATCGTCGTGGTCGACTCCGTGAGCGGAAAGGTCTCGGCCGGACCCGAGATCCACGCCCGCGGCAACGCACTCGAGGGCGAGAGCTTCGAGGACGTGAAGAAGATGGTGGTCGAGGCGCTCGACCGCACGATCGCCGAGGGCAACACCGACTCCTACCAACTGCAGCAGACCGTGCGACGCACCGTCGGACGCTGGGTCAGCAACACGCACAGGCGTCGTCCGATGATCATTCCGGTCGTGGTCGAGGCCTGACCTCACCCCGGTGACACGGGTAGGTCACAGGAAGATCTCGTGTCACCGTGCCCCTTCCGGTGGCGGGTCTCCCGAGACTAGGGTCCCCGGCGGGAGGTCGTCACGACGTCCCGCTTGCCTGCACGTCGGACTCTCGGAAAGAGGCACCTCGGTTGACTATCCATCCCCTCGCGCGCTCGACGGCCCTGGTGGCCGCGGTCGGCGCCCTCACTCTTAGTGGTCTCACCGTCAGCCAGTCGGCGGCGGCTGACCGTGACGCTCGGCCGATCACACCCGCGCGTCATGCCGCGCTGAACGCTGATGCCAAGCCCTTCGTGGCTCCGGTCAGTGGCGTCGAGGCCGGTCGGCACTCCTACTTCGTGCAACTGTCGGGAGCGGGTGCGGCTGACGCCGCGAGCCGCTCTCGCGGCACCGACAGCAAGCGGGTCGCGACGAAGCGCCGCGAGGCGATCACCACGAG
>JBAUWM010000454.1:0-8050 GCA_049583775.1 Nocardioides sp. | reverse complement strand
ATCATGCACTGAACCACCGTTCCACTGCTGAGTAGGCACCTACACCGAGTCGGCGTTAACTTGCGCCGGCTCGGCCTAGCGCCAACCGAGCTCCGGGGCGACGTCGCGGACGATCGTCTCGAGCACGTGGGCGCAGTAGTCGACGCCGAGCTGGTTAGGGATCGTGAGCAGCAGGGTGTCGGCCGCGGCGATCGCCTCGTCGGCGGCGAGCTGGGCGACCAGCTGGTCGGGCTCGGCCGCATAGGTCTTGCCGAACCGGGCGATACCGCCGTCGATCATGCCCACCTGGTCGCGGCTTCGTCCTTCGGCGCCGAAGTAGGCGTGGTCGAGGTCGCTCACGATCGGGAAGATGCTGCGACTCACCGACGTACGAGCCTGGCGCGAGTGGCCGGCGTCCGACCAAGCCTTGTGAAAGCGCTCGATCTGCTCAGCCTGCAACTGGTGGAACGGAACCCCTGTGTCTTCGGTGAGCAGGGTCGAGCTCATCAGGTTCATGCCCTGCTGGCCGGTCCACTCGGCGGTCGCGCGGCTGCCAGCGCCCCACCAGATGCGGTCGCGCAGCGTGGGGGAGTGCGGCTCGATGCGTAGTAGGCCAGGCGGGTTGGGAAACATCGGACGCGGGTTGGGTTCGGCAAAGCCTTGACCCTCCAGCACCTGCAAGAACCGCGCGGTGTGATCGCGGGCCATGTCGGCGTGGTCGTGGCCCTCGGCGGGATGGTGGCCGAAGTAGCGGTATCCGTCGATCACCTGCTCCGGTGACCCACGGCTGATGCCGAGCTGCAACCGCTCGCCGGAGATCAGGTCGGCGGCGCCGGCGTCCTCGGCCATGTAGAGCGGGTTCTCATAGCGCATGTCGATCACGCCCGTGCCGATCTCGATCCGGCTCGTGCGTGCCCCGACGGCGGCCAGGAGTGGGAACGGCGAGGCGAGCTGGTTGGCGAAGTGGTGGACCCGGAAGAACGCGCCATCAGCGCCCACTTCCTCGGCCGCGACCGCTAGGTCGATCGACTGCAACAACACGTCGGAGGCCGAGCGGGTCTGCGAGTGCGGCGAGGGGTTCCAGTGACCAAAGGACAAGAAGCCGATCTTCTTCATGACCACCTCAACGCTAGTTGAACGCTCAATCTTCCCGAGCGCTTGCTTGCGTCAGCCGCCGCCGGCCGGGAGCGGCTCGAGCAGGATGTCGGGGTTGTCGCGGGCGGTTGCGGTGGCTCGCCACTTGTCGACGAACAGGGCCAGGTGGCTGCCGTCAGAGCGCTGCAGCACCTCGACCCCGCGCATGCCTGACAGAGCCGCGGCGCCAGCCGCGTCGGTACGCCGTGCCTGGGTGTAGTCAAGACGCGAGAGCCGTACAGGCGAGTTGAACTCGTTGGCCATCCGCTCCTCGACGACCTCGAACTGCAGGGTGCCGACGGCCGCGAGCACTGGGCTCTGGTCGCCGCGGAGGTCTGAGCGGAGCACCTGGACCACGCCCTCCTGGTCGATCTGCTCGATCCCCTTGCGGAACTGCTTGTAGCGCCCAATGTCGGCTGCGGTGCAGGTCATGAAGTGCTCGGGGGCGAAGGTCGGCACGGGCGGGTACTCGACCGGGTCGCCGACGTAGATCGTGTCGCCGACGCGCAGGGCCTGGGCGTTGACCAACCCGATGATGTCGCCGGGGAAAGCCTCGTCGATCGAAGAGAGCTCGCGACCGAAGACCGCTTGCGCGTACTTCGTCGCAAACGGGCGCCCGCTCGCCGCGTGGGTGACGACCATGCCGCGCTCGAACGTTCCCGACACCACCCGGGCATAGGCGAGCCGGTCGCGGTGGGCGGCGTTCATGCCCGACTGCACCTTGAACACGAATGCGCTGAACTCGTCGTCGACGGCCCTCACACTGCCGTCGACCGAGGGGGTCGCGCGGGGCGGCGGCGCCAGGTCGAGCAGCAGCTCGAGCAGCTGGGCCACGCCGAAGTTCTGCAGGGCCGAGGCGAACATCACCGGAGTCGTCTCCCCTGCGAGGAAGCGCTCCTGGTCGTGGTCGGCTCCATCGGCCGAGAGCAGCTCGTGCTCCTCGACCGCGTGCTCCCACACGTCGCCCTCGGCTGTCACGGCTTCCGCGGCCGACATCCGGCGCTCAGGTGCGCGCGTCGCACC
The DNA here is from genome assembly GCA_049583775.1 of Nocardioides sp. Lineage (GTDB taxonomy): Bacteria > Actinomycetota > Actinomycetes > Propionibacteriales > Nocardioidaceae > Nocardioides. The sequence continues at coordinate 5,914 of JBAUWM010000454.1, read as the reverse complement.
GCCGGCCGTCCGGGTGTACTGGACGAACTCGCCCGAGCGTCGGTCGAGCACTCCGCGGAAGTCGCCCGCTTCGCCGACCGGCCAGGTCAGCGGCGTGGGCCGGAGTCCGATCTGCTTCTCAATCAGGTCCATCAGCTCGAGCGCAGCCAGGCCGGGGCGGTCCCACTTGTTGATCACCGTGATCACCGGGATGCCGCGCAGGGCGCACACCTTGAAGAGCTTGAGGGTCTGCGGTTCGAGGCCCTTACCGGCATCGACCAGCATCACGGCGGAGTCAACGGCGGAGAGCACGCGGTAGGTGTCCTCGGAGAAGTCACTGTGACCGGGGGTGTCGACGAGGTTGATCACGTGCTCGCCGTAGGCGAACTGCAGGGCGGCGGAGGTGATGGAGATGCCGCGGGCCTTCTCCATGTCCATCCAGTCAGACACGGTGGCGCGCCGGCCGCCCTTCCCATGCACCGCCCCGGCTTCCATGATCACCTGCGCGTGCAGGGCGAGGGCCTCGGTGAGCGTCGACTTGCCGGCGTCCGGGTGGCTGATGACCGCGAACGTGCGGCGGGGACGGGAGTCGGACACCCGCCGACGCTACCGGGGTCACCGGAGGAGCCGAAATTCACTCACGTCGAAATTCACCCATTGGGTTGGCTTCGACGCCCCGCGAGGTGGATATGACTCAGACGTCCCAAGGTCGCAGCGTGGTCCGCGATGGGCCCCTCTCATAGACAGGCATCACCATCATGATCAGCATTGACGCCCGCTCCCTGCTGGCTGTCTTACGCGACGCCGTTCGGGCCGTTGGAGATCTCGTGCAGGCGCCTCTCGCACCGGCCAGCGATGCGTAAGGCGATGCGCCGCGGAGATGACGGCGGATGGATCACGGACATCCGTGCCATCGCGGAGGCCGCGCAGATCCGGGTGCGCCCCCTGGTGCGGTCGGCGCTCGTCGAACCGGTCTCGCCAAGCTCGTGCGAGCGCTTCACCCGAACTAGTGATGGCGTGAGACGGCTCGGTCGGGCTAGCGTCCCAGCCGGGTGAGGGACTGCCTTGAAGGAGGACCGTCGAGTGACGATCGAGTTCAGCGTGCCGAGCTCGCGCAGCAAGTCGCGCGTCATCGATGAGTTACGGGCCGCCGGTTTCCGTGCGGAGCCGGGCGGCGTCCGGCTCGCGTATCCGTTCACGGTGCTCGTCGAGGACGTCGCGGTCGCGGACGAACCCGTGGTGAGCGGTCTGGTGAGCCGAGTCGAACCCTGTGCCGGGACCATCCGCTCTGCGGCATCGGTGGGATGACTCCGACCTGTTCGGTCGTGTGCGTGGGAGCATCGGGCTGTTCGTAGCCACGACAGAAGGACGCGACGATGCGCATCGTGATCGCTGAAGCCGCGGCGGTGGCGACGCCTGAGCAGCGGGTGGCCGACGTCGGTCGGTCGTCGACGCTGGTCGGCTGACGCCATGCGGACCATCTTCGATATCACGACGGCCGACTGTCGTCCGCAGGGTGACCACGTCGATCCGACGGCACCCGGGTACGGCTCGCACCTGCCCTTCCACGCGATCCTTCAGCGCTGCGGCATCGCGTGGTCGTCGTACCTCCTCAACGAGCACGACATCGACACGAGCGTGATCGTGCCCAACATCAACGCGAATTTCCTCGCCGAGGTACACCCAGGGCAGCTCGACGTCGACGTCGTTGTCACCCGGGTCGGCGGCTCGTCGTTCACGGTTCAGTGCCGGGTAGTGCAGGACGCGCAACCGGTGGCCACGGTCGACGTCGTGCTTGTCGCCTTCGACTACGACCAGCGGGCTAGCCGCCCGATAGCTCCGCGGCACCGGGAGAGCCTTGAGGCGGCTCTGACCACGGTCTGAGCCTGGCCTGCGTCGGCCATGGTCCTGTGGTGTCAGCCGCGCCCGACGTCGTCTCCGGAGGTCGCCAACGGCGGTGCTCCGACGCCGCAATGTGAGATGGCGTGGCTCGGCTCGTCGTCCGAAAGCACGTCGTTGCGGATCGTCGCCGCGGCGAGGACGCCGCCCGCCGCGAGCAGTCCGGCCGCAATCCAGCAGGCGTGACGGAATCCGTCAGCGAACCCGGCGGGGTCGGAGTAGCCCTCGGCTGCGAGACCAACGATGACGGGGACGGCAGCGACGGCGAGGAGACCGCCGGTGCGAGCGACCGCGTTGTTGACGCCGGAGGCCATGCCGGAGTGCTCTGCCGGAGCAGCCGCGAGCGCGGTCGCAGTCAGGGGTGCCACCAGCACGGCCAGGCCCAGGCCAAAGATCACGACGCCCGGGAGAACGTCGCCCACGTACTCGGCTTCCGCGCCGATCCGGGCCAGCAGGAGAACTCCAGCAGCGCAGACAAACGGTCCCGCGCTCATCTGGAGGCGCGGCCCGATCCGAGCGGCTAGTGCGCCGGAGCGAGCCGAGAGCAGCAGCATGATCGCGGTGATGGGAAGCAGCGATGACCCGGCCGCCACAGGGCCGAACCCGGCCACGACCTGGAGGTGCACGACCAGCAAGAAGAAGAGCACTCCCAGAGCCCCGTAGACGATAAAGGTGACGGCGTTGGTGGCGCTGAATTGAGCCGATCGGAACACGGCGAACGGCAGCACCGGGTAGGACGCCGATCTCTCGCGCATCGCGAACAGGACTGCGCTCATCACGCCGATCGTGACCCCGATGACCAGTGCCGTCGTGCCGACTGAACGCTCAAGAAGAGCAAAGGTCAGCCCGGCCAGAGCGAGCGCGCCGAGGAGGCCCCCGACCCAGTCGACCCGGGCGTCGGTGGCGCCAGGATCGCGGGTCTCCGGCACGTGTCGTTGCGCAACCGACACCACCACCACCGCGAGGGGCAAGTTGATGAGAAAGATCCAACGCCACGAGGCCACGTCGACCAACCAGCCCCCGAGAAGTGGCCCGATCGCGGTGGCGACCCCGCCGAGCCCCGACCAGGCGCCGATGGCGCGGGCTCGGTCGGCAGGACGGAAGCTGGCCTGCAAGATGGCAAGGCTGCCTGGGGTGAGCAGCGCCGCGCCGATGCCCTGCACGGCTCGCGCGCCGATCAGCATCTCTACGTTGACCGCGACGCCGCATGCCAGCGAAGCGACCGCGAACCAGACCACGCCGATCACGAAGATCCGACGTCGACCGAACCGGTCGCCGAGCGTGCCGCCGAGCAGGATGAACGAAGCCAGGGTGAGGGCGTAGGCCGAAACCGTCCACTGCAGCGCGGTGAAGTCGGCGTCCAACGAGGCGCCCAACGACGGCAGGGCCACATTGATCACCGTGGCGTCGATTCCAGCCAGGGCTGAGCCCAGGATGGTGGCGAGCAGCACCCAGCGGCCGGCGGGTGTGGCGAAGCCGAGCTGAGAGGCGCTGGTCGGGGAGTCCACGACTCATCCGACCACAGGTGGGCCGCGTCGGTGGTGGCGCTGCACCAGACGCGACGGCGGTAGGCCAGAATCCGCGGCATGTCTGACGCCACGCGCACGCCCGTCCTGATCGGGCTCGGCCAGGTCTCCGAGCGAATGGGAGAGCCCGGGTACGAGGCGCTGTCGCCCGCCGACCTCGGCGGTCGAGCCGTGACTGCGGCGTTGCTCGACACCGGGGCTGACGCAGCGGCCCTCCGCGAGGCGGTCGACGTGTTTGCGTGCACCCGGCAGTTCGACCAATCGTTCCCCGGAACTCCGGCCCCTCTGGGCCGACCCGACAACCTGCCGCTGGCACTGGCGCGTCGGGCGGGGCTCGAGCCGGGGCGGGTGATCTACGAGGTGACGGGCGGTCAGTCGCCCCAGCACCTCGTGACCGAGCTGTGTGCTGACCTCGCGGCCGGGCGGGCGGAGGTGGCCGTGGTGGCTGGCACCGAGGCGATGTCGACGGTGATGCAGCTGGCGCGCAGCGAGCAGCCACCCGACTTCACCGAGGTCGTCGAGGGTCCGTCGGGTGATCGCCACCCGAGCCTCGTCGGCCTCGTCACGCGCTACCAGGCCTCGCACGGCATCACCGACCCCACCACTCAGTACGCGCTGTTCGAGAACGCTCGCCGGGCTCGCCTCGGTCTCACCCGCGCCGAGCACGCCCGGGCGATGGGCGAGCTGTTCGCGCCGTTCACCGAGGTCGCCGCCGCCAATCCACACAGCGCTGCGCCCACGGCCTACGACGCAGCAGCCCTGACCACGATCGATCACGACAACCGGATGGTCGCCGACCCCTACCCGAAGCGGCTGATCGCGCGCGACAAGGTCAACCAGGCGGCGGCCGTCGTGCTGACCACCGAGGCCGTGGCCACCGAGCTGGGGGTGCCGCGCGACCAGTGGGTCTACCTGGCTGGGCACGCCGACCTGCGTGAGATCGAGTTCATGCGTCGCGCCGACCTGTCGGCCTCGCCGTCCGGGGTGCTTGCCATCGAGGCTGCGCTGGCGATGGCCGAGGTCTCGCTGGCCGACGTCGACTGGTTCGATCTCTACAGCTGCTACCCGATCGCCGTGAGTTCGATCTGCGACGGGCTGGGGTTGGCCGCCGACGACCCGCGCCGCCTCACCGTCACCGGTGGGTTGCCGTACTTCGGCGGCCCCGGAAACAACTACTCGTTGCACGCCATCGTGGAGGTGGCGCAACGTGCTCGGCAGAAACCCGACGGCTACGGCCTGGTCGGGGCGAACGGAGGCGCGCTGAGCAAGTACTCGGTGGGCGTCTACACGGCCTCGCGAGCTCCGTGGCAGCCCGGCGATGATGCCGCACTGCAAGCTCACGTCGATGCTGCCCCCCGCGTGCCGTTGGCCGAGCTCATCGACGGCGAAGGCGCGGCGGCCACCGTCGAGAGCTGGACCGTGCAGCACGTCGGTGGGGTCCGCAACGCGATCGTGATCGGGCGTCTCGACGACGACCGCCGCTTCGTCGCGAACGGCTTCCCAGGCGACGACGAGCTGATCGATCACCTGCTGAGCGACGCCGTGCTCGGCTCGCGCGTGTTCGTGCGCAGCGTCGCCGCTGGCAACCGGGTCACGCTCACCGCCGAACGCATGGCCGAGCTCGACCCGCCGCACGAGGTTGGCTTCCGCGACTCCTATGAGCACGTCGACGTGCGCCGCGACGGCCACGTGCTCGAGATCGAGGTGCGCGACGCTTCCCTGAGCCTCGATGCGCACCTCGAGCTCGCCGACATCGTCGACGCCTACATGGTCGACCGCGACTTGTGGGTCGCTCTGCTTCTCGCCCCTCGCGGGCTTGGCGGCGACCCACACACCCAGCAGCCGTTGTCCGGACTCGGCGGGCTCACGCGACGCACCGACCTGCACAAGCCTGTCGTGGCCGCGGTGGGTGGTGAAGTGACAGGTGTCGGGTTCGAAGTGGTGCTCGCCTGCCACCTGATCGTGGCCGACGACACCGCGGTGTTCGCGCTCCCTGGGGTACGGCACAGCCACGTCGCCGGCGCCGCCGCGTTGGAACGGCTGCGCGCATCGGTGCCTCCCCACGTGGCGCACGACCTCGTGCTCACGGGCCGGTCGATGCCGATGCCCGAGGCCCTGCGCTGGGGACTGGTCAGCCGCGCGTCGACGGCGGGGCGTCTCCGCGAGACCGTCCGAGAGTTCGCGGCCGAGGTGGTGGCCGGCTCGCCTACCGCGCAGCGCCTCAGCCTGCGACTGCTCGACGGAGCCGACCCGTCGACCATCGCTGACGAGGCACTGGTGAGCACCGACGGCCAGCTCGGAGCAGCGGCCTACTTCACCGGCGTCCCGGCGGACTGGCGCAACGCCTGACGGGGTCGGCGCCGGGGAGCGGTGCCTCAGCCACCGTTGTGGTGGCGGGTTCGGTGGTGCATCCACCGCTTGCTGGGGTCGGCGCCGGGGAGCGGTGGCTCAGCCACCGTTGTGGTGGCGGGTTCGGTGGTGCATCCACCGCTTGCTGGGGTCGGCGCCGG
>JBAUWM010000453.1:0-5047 GCA_049583775.1 Nocardioides sp. | reverse complement strand
CTGAGCCTGCAACCCAGCAGCGATGTTCTTCACCGCCTCGAGTTCCGCCAACAGATCAATGCGGGCACGATCGGTCTCGACATCTACGCCGACTGGCAGAGAGATGCCGGAAATTGCGGTGGTGATGGCGCCCGAGACCATGTCTCGAGTCTAACGAACACCTGTTCGAATCGCAAGCAATTTCTGCGACCCTCTCGGCGCCGCGCCCAGACGTCTTTGATCGCGACTAGCCTGCGGCGATGATCATCATCGCGGGGCATCTACGCGTTGCAGCAGCGAAGCGTGATGACTACCTGGCGTCGGTGGCCGACGTCGCGGTCCGGGCTCGCCGCGCGCCGGGGTGTCACGACTTCGTCCAGTCGGCAGATCCGATCGACCCAGAACGGATCAACATCTACGAGCGCTGGGACGATGACGACGTCCTACTGGCCTTTCGAAATTCCGGCAGTGACGAACCCGAGCGTCCCTCGGCGTCGGCTGTCATCGGTGCCGAGGTTGCGAAGTATCGGATCTCGACCGTGGAGGACCCGTAACCGGTCCCGAAAATCGGGTGTCGTCTTCCGGAGCCGTTATGGCGCAGCGCTCATGGCACCTGGGAACCTCGACGGTGAGCAGGTCGTCGAAGACACATGGAGAAGAGTGAGCCCATGAGGGTTGCTGTCGTCACCATCGCCCTGTTGCTCACAGGCATCGTGTCCAGTTGCTCCGGGAGCAGCCAGGACCAGCCGCCCAAGACCGACGGGATCGTTGACGGTCCTCAGGCCACTTCGGATTGCTCGGCTCAGGTGAGGGCTGGCGACGTGGTCTACACGTCCTACGGCTCCACCGAGCGCGGCGGCGTCAGGCACTCGGTGGCTGATCAAGCAGATTGTGACGACGTCGGCCCGGACGCCGCTGGCTCGGTGTTCTCCGAGCGTTCCAAGCAGGTCACCACGTGGTCGTTCCGGGGATATCCTCCTGTGGAGGTCGTGGGAGTGCGATCCGATCAGGACTCGTTCGCAGTCTTCGTCGCAGACTCCGTCCCAGACGCCGAGCGCGATCGCATCTTCGAAGAACTGGGCCAAGCGTCTTCGCAGTGACCTTTAGCGGCCGGGCTGCTCCGCCACGTAGTCAGCCTTGAGCTTGCCCTTCACCATCTTGCCGGTCGGTGTGCGCGGCAGGTCGTCGCGGAAGTGGATCTCGCGCGGCACCTTGAAGTGCGCGATCCGTTCCCGGGCGTACTCGGTCAACTCTGCAGCTAATTCGGGTCCGGCGGCGACGTCGTCAGCCGGTTGCACGAAGGCCACGACGCGCTCGCCCATCTCGTCGTCTGGAACCCCGAGGACGGCGATGTCGGTGACCGCCGGGTGGAGGGTGAGCACGTCCTCGACCTCCTGCGGGTAGATGTTCACCCCGCCGCTGATGATCATGAAGGCCTTGCGGTCGGTGAGGTAGAGATAGCCCTCGTCGTCGAGGTAGCCGAGGTCGCCGACCGTGGTCCAGTTCGGGTGGTCGGGGTGCTGGGTGGACGCCGTCTTCTCCGGGTCGTTGTGATACTCGAACGACGCTCCCTCGAACTCCTCGCGCTCGAAGTACAGAGTGCCCACCTCGCCTGCCGGCAGCACGTGGCCCTCGTCGTCGCAGATGCGCGGCACCCCGATCAGCGGCACGCCGACGGACCCCGGGTGGGCAAGCCACTGCTCGGAGTTGATCATGGTGCCGCCGTTGGCCTCAGTGGAGGCGTAGTACTCGTTGACGATCGGGCCGAGCCAATCGATCATCCGGTGCTTGACCTCCACCGGGCATGGAGCGGCGGCGTGCACCACGCACGTGAGGGAGGAGACGTCGTAAGAGAGACGCGTCTCGTCGTCGAGCTTGAGAAGCCGCACGAACATCGTGGGCACCATCTGGGTGTGCGTCACCTGATGCGTGCTCACAGCGTCGAGAAACCCCTCTGGCTCGAACTTCTCCATCATCACCAGCGTGCCGCCGAGCGCGTGGATGACGCCGCCGAAGCGCAGGGGTGCGGCGTGGTAGACCGGCGCCGGCGAGAGGTAGACGGTCTGCTCGTTGAAGCCGTAGAGGCCGCCGAAGATCGCGACGTACTTGTAGCCAGGCTCTTCGACCGAGTAGTCGGGCAGCGGCAGCTTGATGCCCTTGGGCCGCCCGGTGGTGCCCGAGGAGTAGAGCAGGTCGTCACCGTGGGGCTGCTCGGGCAGCGGGTCGTTGCCGGCGTCGCGCAGGGCCGCCTCGTAGTCGCCGAAGCCCGGCACCGGCCCGCCGTAGGCGAGGCGCTCGCTCACGTCCACGTCGAGTGCCTCGACGAGACCTGCCTTGGCTGCGGAGACGATCAGGGCCTTGGCGCCGCAGTCACGCACGATGTAGGTGGCCTCGTCGGCGCTCAGGTTGTGGTTCACCGCTGTGATGTAGAGCCCCGAACGCAGTGCAGCCCAGTAGACCTCGTAGGTCTCGGGCGTGTTGTCGCTGAGCATGGCCACCACGTCACCGGGTCGTAGCCCGGCTGCCCGCAACCAGTTGGCGAGGCGCAGGCTGCGGTCGTCGAGCTCGGCGTAGGTGAGGCTCCGGCCGCTGTGCGACCCGGTGCCGGCCATGATCAGGGCGAGCTTGTCGGGCGTCGAGCGCGCCCAGGTGCCGGGATACATGCGCGCCACTGTGACAGGTGACAGCACCGATGAGTTCGCGACGCGGCGCGGGTCTGATCGGGGAAATCCCTGATGCCGACTGTCCGCGCTACCTGAGAGAATCCTGAGCATGCATCGACAGATTGCCGGCCGCTTGACGGGCCCCATCACCAAATGGGTCGTGCTCGTCGCAGCCCTGATCATCGTGGGAGCCATGGGCTCTTTCTCCTCCAAGCTCATCGACGTGCAGAACAACGAAGCTTCCTCGTGGCTGCCTGACTCCGCCGAGTCGACGAAGGTCGCTGAAGAGCTCAGCAGCACCGTCAACCCCAACGACATCCCCACCCTGGTCGTCTACGAGCGCGAGTCGGGCCTTACCGACGCCGACTTCGCTGCGATGGATGCGCACGCCGCTGAGATGGCCGAGATCGCCGGCGTCACCGAGGCTGGCGTGGTCACCCCCACCGTGGCCCGCGAGCTGGGCCTTCCGATCCAGCTCGTGTCCGACGACGGAGAGGTCGCGTTCTCGGCCCTGACGTTCAACTTCGGCGCGAACGGGTGGCAAGACATCCCAGACGCCGCCGACGAGATCCGCGAGATCACCGAGGTCGACGGCGTGACTGTGCACCTGGCCGGCTTCGGCGGCCAGGCCGCCGACGCCTCCGAGGCCTTCGAGGGCATCGACAGCACGCTCATCGGAGCGACCTTCCTGGTCGTCATCATCATCTTGCTGTTCACCTACCGCAGCCCGATCCTGTGGCTGTTGCCGATCATCAGTGCGGCCGTCGCCTACACGATCTCCGGTGGCGTGGTCTACCTGCTCGCCAAGTACGCCGACCTCACCGTCACCGGCCAAAGCCAATCCATCCTCGGCATCCTGGTCATCGGCGCCGGCACCGACTACGCGCTACTCCTGATCGCGCGCTACCGCGAAGAGCTGCGCCGTCATGAAGACCGGCACGAAGCCATGGCCTTCGCCCTTCACCGAGCAGCGCCCGCAGTTCTGGCCAGCGCCGCGACCGTGGTGGTCGGGTTGCTCTGCCTCTCCTTCGCTGACCTCAACTCCACTGCTGGGCTCGGACCGGTGCTGGCCGTGGGTGTTGCTGTCACCTTCCTGGTGATGGTGACGCTCTTGCCGGCACTGCTCGTGATCTTCGGCCGGTGGTTGTTCTGGCCCAAGCGGCCCGCCTTCGGCAGCGTCGAGCCCACTGGCTCGGGCCTGTGGGCCAAGGTAGGCCAGCTCATCAGCCCGCGCCCGCGCGCGGTGTGGACCATCACCGCGGGCGTGCTGCTCATCGCCTGCCTGGGCCTGTTCAAGCTCGACGCGTCCGGGCTCTCGACCGAGGACACCTACACCAAGGAGTTCGACTCGGTGAAGGGCCAGAAGTTGCTGGTCGAGCACGGTCTGCAAGACAGCTCCAACACCGCGCAGGTGGTCGCCGACACCGACGCGATCGCTCGAGTCGCCACCGCCTTGGATTCGGTCGACGGCCTCGGTACCCAGACCGAGCCTCAAGATATCGGCAACGGTCGCTCCTACTTCGAGGCAACCATCGCCGCCGACATCTCGTCAGCGGCCGCCTTCGACATCGTCGAAGCCGCCCGCGACGTGGCGCACGCCGTCGACGGTGGCGATGCCCAAGTGGGCGGAGGAGCGGCGTTCCACCTCGACAGCAAGATCGCCTCCGACCGGGACAACAAGGTGATCATCCCGATCGTGCTGCTCGTGGTGTTCCTGATCCTGATCCTGCTGCTGCGGGCCCTGGTAGCCCCGCTGCTGCTGATGGGCACGGTGGTGCTGTCGTTCGGGGCCGCACTCGGGATCTCGACCCTGCTGTTCGAGTACGTCTTCGGGTTCGCCGGAGCCGATCCTGGGTTCCCGCTGTTCGTGTTCGTGTTCTTGGTGGCCCTCGGCATCGACTACAACATCTTCTTGATGACACGAGTGCGAGAGGAGACCGTCACCCACGGCACCCGCCGAGGATCGCTGATCGCCTTGTCGTCCACGGGTGGCGTGATCACCTCCGCAGGGCTGGTGCTCGCGGCCACCTTCCTGGTGCTCGGGTCGATCCCGCTGGTCTTCCTCGCCGAGCTCGGCATCGCGGTGGCGCTCGGGGTCTTGCTCGACACGATGATCGTGCGCTCGGTGCTCGTCACCGCGCTCAACCTCGACCTCGGCGGCAAGATCTGGTGGCCCAGCAAGCTCGACGAGACTGATGCCCCCCTGGGCCCCGAGGATCGTGCCGAGGAGAAGCAGCCAGTCACGGTCTGAGAGGCACATGACCACCGCGTGGGCCGAGGAATCCGCTCGGCCCACGCGCGGTTACCTTTAATCACCATGTCTCACCAGGACGGCACCCCCACCCCCCAGCAAGTGCGTCGCGCCCTGGCCCGCGCCGAACGCGGCGCAGCCATCGACGTGGCCG
>JBAUWM010000452.1:0-1505 GCA_049583775.1 Nocardioides sp. | reverse complement strand
TCGCCGGCTTCGGCGTCTCCGGGTTCGCCGCCGCCGACAACCTCACCCACCTCGGCGCGCGCGTCACTGCGCTCGCCGAGACAGCCACGCCCGCCCAGCTGGAGAAGGCCGAACTCCTCGAGGTCCTCGGCGCCCGCGTCGACATCCACACCGGGGCCACCGCGTCCCTGCCCGACGACATCGACCTCCTGGTCACCTCGCCCGGTTTCCGTCCAGACGCGCCGTTACTGGCGCAGGCGGCTGCTCGCGGCATTCCCGTGTGGGGCGAGGTCGAGCTGGCTTGGCGGTTGCGTGACCCCGAGAACCCGGCACCCTGGCTCTGCATCACTGGCACGAACGGCAAGACGACCACCGTCCAGATGCTCGACTCGATCCTGCGAGCCGCCGGTCTGCACAGCGTGGCGGTTGGCAACGTCGGCCTGCCGATCGTCGAGGCCGTGATGGATCCGGCGCCCTACGACGTGTTCGCTGTCGAGCTTTCCAGCTTCCAGCTGCACTACACGCACTCGATGAGCGCCGAGTCGGCTGCTGTGCTGAACGTGGCCGAAGACCACCTCGACTGGTACGCCGGCGAACAGGGGATGCTCGACTACACAGCCGACAAGGGCCGCATCTACCACCAGGTGCAGCGAGCCTGCGTCTACAACGTGGCCGACCACGCGACCGAAGAGCTGGTGCGCGAGGCCGAGGTGATCGACGGTGCGCGGGCCATCGGTTTCACCCTGGGCATGCCAAGCATCGGGATGCTGGGCGTCGTCGAGGATCTCCTCGTCGACCGGGCGTTCATCGAAGAGCGCTCGAGCAGTGCGGCTGAGCTGTGCACCATCGCCGATCTGGCGCCCGACGGCGGCGTGCCACCCGCGCACGTCGTGGCCAACGCCTTGGCTGCCAGTGCACTAGCGCGCGCCCATGGCGTGAGCCAGCAAGCGGTGCGTGACGGACTGCGTGCCTTCCGTCTCGACGGCCATCGCATCGCCGTTGTCGGGTCGGCTGGGGGAGTCGTCTGGATCGACGACTCGAAGGCGACGAACCCGCACGCGGCCCAGTCGTCGCTGCAGACCTACGACCCTGTGGTGTGGGTCGCGGGAGGCCTGGCCAAGGGCGCGCGCTTCGACGAGCTGGTTCGCTCGATCGGCACTCGGTTGAAGGCAGCCGTGCTGATCGGTCGCGACCGCGACGTGATCGCTGATGCCTTGGCGCGACACGCCCCGGATGTCCGGGTGATCGTCGTCGACGCCGACGACACTGGGGGTGTAGTCGATGGATCGGCCCTGATGCGGCGGGTCGTCGTCGCGGCCGCCTCGGTGGCCGCGCCAGGCGACACGGTGCTCCTGGCTCCCGGGTGCGCGTCTCAAGACCAGTTCACCGATTACAAGGCCCGGGGCGACGCCTTCGCCGCAGCAGTCCGGGAGCGACTCGACCAGCCGTAGCCCCCGGGCGACGACCCGCCGCAGACCCAGCCCCAGGGAAAGGAGGCGTCGGTGACCACGGTCCAGCCCGAGCAG
>JBAUWM010000451.1:0-1927 GCA_049583775.1 Nocardioides sp. | reverse complement strand
GCCGAAGACCTCGGCGAGGCCTACGACTACGAGGCCATCATGGCCGACCTGCGTCAGTACGAGTCGATCCAGCTCACCGAGGAGAAGGACCACACCCAGGGTCCCGACGACGCGCTGCTCGACATCTACCGCAAGCTGCGTCCGGGCGAACCGCCCACGCGCGAGGCGGCCCTGACGCTGTTGAAGAACTACTACTTCAACCCCAAGCGCTACGACCTGGCGAAGGTCGGTCGCTACAAGATCAACAAGAAGCTCGGCCTGGTCGAGGCGTTCGACAAGCAGACGCTGACCATCTCCGACGTCGTCGCAGCCATCAAGTACATCGTGGTGCTGCACGACGGTCGCGAGGAGACCGAGGCACCGCAGGGCACCATCGTCGTCCGCGCCGATGACATCGACCACTTCGGCAACCGCCGCATGCGCACCGTGGGCGAGCTCATCCAGAACCAGCTGCGCACGGGTCTGGCGCGCATGGAGCGTGTCGTTCGTGAGCGGATGACGACCCAGGACGTCGAGGCCATCACGCCGCAGTCCTTGATCAACATCCGTCCGGTCGTGGCGGCGCTGAAGGAGTTCTTCGGCACCTCGCAGCTCTCGCAGTTCATGGACCAGACCAACCCGATCGCCGGACTGACGCACAAGCGTCGCCTCTCGGCGCTCGGGCCGGGTGGTCTGTCCCGTGACCGCGCCGGCATGGAGGTCCGCGATGTCCACCCGTCGCACTACGGCCGCATGTGCCCGATCGAGACCCCAGAAGGCCCGAACATCGGTCTGATCGGGTCGCTGGCCTCCTATGGCCGGATCAACCCGTACGGCTTCGTCGAGACGCCCTACCGCAAGGTCGAGAAGGGCATCGTCACCGACAAGATCGACTACCTCACCGCCGACGACGAAGACCGCTTCGTCATCGCGCAGGCCAACGCTGTGCTGGACGACAAGTTGCGTTTCGTCGAAGAGCGCGTGCTGGTGCGTCAGCGCAACGGTGAGGTCTCCGAGGTCTTGGCCGACGAAGTCGACTACATGGACGTCTCGCCGCGCCAGATGGTGTCGGTCGCGACGGCCCTGATTCCGTTCCTCGAGCACGACGACGCCAACCGTGCGCTCATGGGCGCCAACATGCAGCGCCAGGCCGTGCCGCTCATCACGAGCGACTCGCCCCTGGTCGGTACCGGCATGGAGTACCGCGCAGCGGTCGACGCTGGTGACGTGGTCGTGGCCGACAACGCCGGTGTGGTCAAGGAGGTCTCCGCAGACCTCGTCGAGACCATGAACGACGACGGCACCTACACCACGTACAAGCTGGCCAAGTTCCGCCGGTCCAACCAGGGCACCTGCATCAACCAGCGTCCCCTGGTCGCCGAGGGTGACCGGGTCGAGGTCGGCTCACCGATCGCCGACGGGCCGTGCACCGACCAGGCCGAGATGGCGTTGGGCACCAACCTGCTCGTCGCCTTCATGCCCTGGCAGGGTCACAACTACGAGGACGCGATCATCCTCAGCCAGCGCCTGGTGCAGGAGGACATCCTCACCTCGATCCACATCGAGGAGCACGAGGTCGACGCCCGCGACACCAAGCTCGGGCCGGAGGAGATCACCCGCGACATCCCGAACGTCGGCGAGGAGATGCTCGCCGACCTCGACGAGCGCGGCATCATCCGCATCGGCGCGGAGGTCACCACCGGTGACATCCTCGTCGGCAAGGTGACCCCCAAGGGCGAGACCGAGCTGACCCCCGAGGAGCGCCTGCTGCGCGCGATCTTCGGTGAGAAGGCGCGCGAGGTGCGCGACACCTCGATGAAGGTCCCGCACGGCGAGTCCGGCACCGTCATCGGTGTCCGGGTCTTCGACCGCGAGGACGGCGACGAGCTGCCCCCGGGTGTCAACCAGCTGGTGCGCGTGTACGTCGCGCAGAAGCGGAAGATCTCCG
>JBAUWM010000450.1:0-9412 GCA_049583775.1 Nocardioides sp. | reverse complement strand
CCCGGGTCTCGAAGATCTGGGCCGGCTCGAACGAGATCATGAAGGAGCTCATCGGCCGCGACCTCGGCCTGTAGCCAGACGTGGGTTGAGGTGTGAGGAGCGCTAGCACCGAGCCGTGCCGGGGGTTGAGGTGTGAGGATCGCTAGCGACGAGCCGTGCCGGGGGTTGAGGTGTGAGGAGCGCTAGCGACGAGCCTCGAAACCTGGTTCGCCGTGGGTGGTTTCGAGGCTCAGGCCTGGCGGCCTTCAAACCTCAACCTCCGGGGCGGCTCAGGCCTGGCGGGCTTCGCGCCTCGACCAACGGTGGTGATCGCTACGATCACGCGATGACCACCGATGCCTCCGCGCCCGAGGTGGGGCCGCATGCCGATGAGCCGCATGGCGGCGGAATCGCGAGTCGGCTGAACTGGCTGCGCGCTGCGGTCCTGGGCGCCAACGACGGCATCGTCTCGACGGCCGGAATCGTGGTGGGTGTTGCTGGCGCCACCACCGATCGCTCGACCATCCTGATTGCCGGAGTAGCCGCACTCGTGGCCGGCGCGCTGAGCATGGCGGCCGGCGAGTACGTCTCGGTCTCGACTCAACGCGACTCCGAGAAGGCGCTGCTCGAGAAGGAGCGCCGTGAGCTGCTCGAGGACCCCGAGGACGAGCTAGCCGAGCTGGCCGGCATCTACGTGGGCAAGGGCCTCGACGAGCAGCTCGCGCTCGAGGTGGCCCGCCAGCTCACCGATCACGACGCGCTCGCGGCGCACGCCGACGTCGAACTGGGTATCGACCCCGACGACCTCACCAGCGCGTGGAACGCTGCGTTCGCCTCGATGGTGTCGTTCACGTTCGGTGCGCTGCTGCCACTGCTCACGATCACGCTGGTGCCCGAAGCTGCTCGCGTCTGGGTGACCGTGGTGGCGGTGGCTGCCGCACTCGCCGCCACCGGCTACCTGAGCGCGGCTCTGGGCTACGGGCCCGGCGGCCGCGCCGTCGTCCGCAACGTGATGGGTGGTCTGTTCGCGATGGGAGTCACCTATCTCGTCGGCTCCTTGCTCGGCGCCCGGGTCGGCTAACGGCTCTGTCAGGCTGGTCGGCGTGACCCGGATGTTTGCGGCGATCGTTCTGCCCGAGGACGCTGCCGAGCACCTCGAGGAATTTCTCGAGCCGCGGCGCGAGCACGCGGCCTTTCGCTGGAGCTTGGTCGAGCAGTTCCACGTGACCCTGGCGTTCCTTGAGAGCGTGCCCGACCGTGCCCTCGACGGCCTCGTCGAGGGCCTGGCTTTGGCAGCCGGCCGACGACCCTGCTTCGAGGCGACGATCGCGGGCGGAGGGGCGTTCCCCAACCCAGCGGATGCCAAGTTGCTGTACGCCGGGCTCGACTGCACCGCCGACGCGCGCACCGAGCTCGACCAGCTGGCCGCCGGGGCCCGCACTGCGGCCAGTCGCGCGGGCGTGGCCGTCGACGGCACCCGCTTCCGGCCGCACGTCACGGTAGCCAGGCTGCGGCGTCCGACCGAGGTCACCCGGTGGGTCCGGGTGCTCGACGCCTACTCCGGCCCCACCTGGACGGTTGACCGGATAGCGCTGGTCGCGTCCTTCTTGGGCGAGGGCGCGGCGAAGCGCCCCCGCTACGAGGTCGTCGAGGAGTTTCCGCTCGCGGCTACGCCTTGACGTCCGAGGCGCTCAAGGCACGCACGATGTCGTCGACGCGCTCCTTGGCGTCGCCGAACAGCATGCGCGAGTTCTCCTTGAAGAACAGGGGGTTCTGCACACCCGCGTACCCCGGGGCCATCGAGCGCTTGAACACCACGACGTCGCGGGCGTTCCACACCTCGAGCACCGGCATGCCGGCGATCGGCGAGTTGGGCTCGTCGAGGGCGGCCGGGTTCACCGTGTCGTTGGCGCCGATCACGAGCACGACATCCGTCGACGGGAAGTCGTCGTTGATCTCGTCCATCTCGAGCACGATGTCGTAGGGCACCTTCGCCTCGGCCAGCAGCACGTTCATGTGACCGGGCAGACGGCCGGCCACGGGGTGGATGCCAAACCGGACATCGATGCCGCGAGCACGCAAACGAGCGGTCAGCTCAGCTACGGGGTACTGCGCTTGCGCCACGGCCATGCCGTAACCCGGGGTGATGACCACCGAGGACGCCTCAGCCAACAGCTCGGCCACCTCGTCGGCCAGGACCTCGCGGTGCTCGCCGTAGTCGGTGGCCCCCTCGGGCCCAGCCTCGATGCCGAACCCGCCAGCGATGACGGAGATGAACGATCGGTTCATTGCCTGGCACATGATGAAGGAGAGGTAGGCACCCGACGAGCCGACCAGCGCTCCGGTCACGATCAGCAAGTCGTTGTCGAGCAAGAACCCGGAGGCCGCGGCCGCCCAACCCGAGTAGCTGTTGAGCATCGAGACCACTACCGGCATGTCGCCGCCGCCGATGGAGGCGACGAGGTGCCAGCCCAGCGCCAGCGCCAGCACGGTCACTGCGATCAGGAGGCCGAGGTTGGGGGTGATCACGAACCAGACCGTGAGCGCCACGAACCCGGCGAGCGCACCGAGGTTGATGGCGTTCTTGCCCGGCAGCACCAGCGGCGCCGACTTCATGCGCGCCGAGAGCTTGAGGTTCGCCACGATCGACCCGGTGAACGTGACCGCACCGATGAAGACGCCGATGAAGATCTCGGCGTGGTGGATGTCTTCGAGCGCCTCCGAGGCGAAGTGCGGGTGGGCCAGGTAGCCGTTCCAGCCGACGAGCACGGCGGCGAGGCCGACGAAGGAGTGCAGCAATGCGATCAGCTCGGGCATGCCGGTCATCTCGACGATGCGCGCCCGCCACAGACCGATGGAGCCGCCGATCCCCACAGCGACGAGCAGCAGCACGATGGGCAGGAACCCGGTGTCGGTGCCGTCGGCGACGTCGACGCTGAGCACGAAGGTGGCCACCAGGGCCAGGCTCATGCCCGCGATGCCGAAGACCACGCCGTTGCGCGCGGTCTCGTGCTTGGAGAGTCCGGCCAGGCTCAAGATGAAGAGCAGGGCAGCCACGATGTAGGCCGCAGTGGCGATGCTTTGAGCACTCATGACGATCAGCCCTTCGAGAACATGCTGAGCATGCGTCGGGTCACGGCGAATCCGCCGAAGACGTTGATGCTGGCCAGCAAGATGGCCACGAACGACAGGGCGACGATGGCGGGGTCGTCGAGCCCGATCTGCAACATCGCGCCCACCACGATGATCCCGGAGATCGCGTTGGTCACGCTCATCAGGGGCGTGTGCAGGGCATGGTGCACCTTGCCGATCACGTAGTAGCCGATCACCACCGAGAGCATCAGCACCGTGAAGTGTTCGGGTAGCGGAGCGGGGGCGTAGGCGTTCATGAGGAAGAACGCCAGCAGACCGGCTGCGATCACCCCCCACTTGCGGGCCGGGGACGTCGGCTTCGGTGCGGGCCGTGGTTCGACCGGGGCGGCCGCAGCTGCCGTGGGCGCGGCCGAGACCTGAACCGGCGGCGGTGGCCACAGGCTCGCGCCGTCACGGACGACGGTGATACCGCGCTGCACCACGTCGTCCATGTCCAGCGTGAGCACGCCGTCCTTGGCCGGGGTGAGCAGCTTGAACAGGTTGACGATGTTGGTGCCGTACAACTGGGACGTCTGGGCAGCCAACCGACCTGACAGGTCGGTGTAGCCGAGCACCGTGACGAGGTTGTCGGTCACCACGCGCTGGTCGGTCTCGGTCACCGCGCAGTTGCCGCCGTTCGCGGCGGCCATGTCGACGATGACGCTGCCGTTCGCCATGCCGGCCACGGTCTCGGCAGTGATCAGTTGGGGGGCCGGGCGGCCGGGGATCAGCGCGGTGGTGATGACGATGTCGGCGCCGCGCGCTTCCTCGTCGTACATCACCGCGGTCGCCTGCTCCTGCTCGGCGGTCATCTCCTTGGCATAACCATCGGAAGAGACCTCGGACTCCATGTCAACGGTGACGAACTCCGCGCCCATCGACTCGACCTGCTCGGCCACCTCCGGACGGACGTCGAACGCGCGCACGATGGCGCCCATCGAGCGGGCCGCACCGATGGCGGCGAGGCCGGCGACACCGGCGCCGACCACGAACACCTTCGCCGGTGGCACCTTTCCCGCCGCGGTCACCTGGCCGGTGAACTGGCGACCGAACTCGTGGGCGGCCTCGATCACCGCGCGGTAGCCCGCCACGTTGGCCATCGACGAGAGCACGTCCATCGACTGGGCTCGCGAGATCCGCGGCACGGCGTCCATGGCCAGCCCGGTGACGCCGGCGGCCGCCAGCGCCTCCACCAGCTCGGGACTGCGGGCGGGGGCCATCAATGACACGACGGTCGCGCCAGCGCGGAGCCGGGCGATCTCGACGGTGGTCGGTGCGTTGACCTTCACGACCACGTCGCTACCCCAGACGTCGTCGGCCGAGCCGACGGTGATGCCTGCACTCGTGAACGCGACGTCGGGCTGATCGGCGCCGATGCCAGCACCGGACTCGACCACGACCTCGTAGCCGAGAGAGGCCAGCTGGTCTGCCGTCTTGGCCGTCGCGGCCACAAGTGTCTCGCCTGGTCGGGACTCGTGGGGGATGCCGATGCGCACTGTGTTGCCTCCTAGACCGGCCGTCGCAGGCGACGGCGTGGGTCAACCTACCCGGCCAAACTGGACACCTGTCCAGTTCTTCTCAGGAACCGGATCCGTGTGTCTCGTCACATCGGTGCGGCACGATGACGCCCATGATCACCCACGAGCAGATCCTGACCTTCGGGATCGCCGCGGCCATCCTGATCGCGATCCCCGGGCCGAGCGTGGTCTTCGTGGTCGGACGGGCCTTGGCTTACGGCCGTGGGGTGGCGCTGGCCAGCGTTGCCGGCAACACCCTCGGGCTGCTCACGATCGTGGTCCTCGTCGCTGCCGGGCTCGGCGTCGTGGTGCAGGAGTCGATGGTGGTTTTCACCATCCTCAAGCTCGCAGGCGCGGCCTACCTCGTCTACCTCGGCATCCAGGCGATCCGGCACCGCACCGGGTTCCAGGTCGACGACGACACGACCGCCTCCCTGCCCGTTCGGGTCGCGATGCGGCAGGGCTTCGTGGTGGGGGTCTCCAACCCCAAGGCCTTCATGATCTTCGGCGCCCTGCTGCCGCAGTTCGTGCTGCCGGACGCCGGCCAGGTGCCGCTCCAGCTGCTGCTTCTCGGCCTGGTCGCCGTCGTGATCGGGTTGCTGTCCGACGGCCTCTGGGCCGTGCTGGCCAGCCGGGTGCGCGACTGGTTCACCGCGACTCCGCGACGCGGCGAGGCGCTCGGCGTCGTGGGCGGCACCTCGATGATCGGGCTGGGCGTCGCCCTCGCCGTCTCCGGCCGGGAGTGATTCAGCTGCTGTTGCGGTTTCGCAGCGCCTCGCGGAATCCGATGCGCCGTCCGGTCTGCAGCAGCGTCCGCTCGTAGACCTGCGCGGCCAGGCGCACGAGCAGTGCGGCCGCCACGACGGTGAGCGCGATCGCGGTGAGCAGCTGCCACAGCGGGACGTCGCCCTCGGCCAGTCGTGACGGCATCATCATCGTCGAAACGATCGGCAGCATCGAGACGATGGTCTTCACGCCCTCGCCCGCGGTAACGGCGACGATGTAGGGAGCGAACAGGATCACCTGCAGCGGCGCTGTGGTGCCTTGAAGATCCTGCTGGCGTCCGGCGAGGCTGCCCGCCACCGACCACAAGCTGGCCAGCGCCACGAAACCCAGCACGAAGAACACCACGAACCACCCGATCGCCGGGCCCACCACCTCGAGCGCATGGGTGTTGTCGGTGGCGATGAGTGCGACCACGCCGACGATGGCCAGGACGACGGTCTGGCCGATGGCCAGCACGCTGGTGCCGACGACCTTTCCCCACAGCAGCGACCTGATCGGGACCGCCGCGGCCAGGATCTCGACTACTCGGCCCTCCTTCTCCTGGGTGACGGTGGCGGCGATCTGCATACCGAAGCCGAGGGCGATCAGGTAGAAGAGCAGCACGAAGACGAACGAGGCCACCTGGCGCAGGCCGGCGTCCTTGGCGTCCGGGTCGAGCAGCCGTTCAGTTGCCTGGCTGCCGGCGGTGAGCTGAGCCAGGTCGACGTCCAGTTCGGTCGCGTTCTGCCCGGTGACGAGTTGGGCGACGGCAGCCGAGAGCGCCTGCGACAGCGTGGGGTCGATCTCGCCGTCGCCGACGATGTCGTAGCCATGCTCGGTGGGCAGGAGCGCCACGTCGACGTCGCCGTCGGTGACTGCCTGCTCGGCTTGTTCGGTGCTGTCGTAGGTCGTGCTCTCGAGGGTGTCGTCAGAGCTGATCGCGGCGATCACGTCGGTTCCGGCAGTCACTGCCGCGCTGCCCTGTTCGTCGACGACGCCCACCTCGTACGTGGTCTCCTGCCCGGAGGTCAGCGTCAGCGCAACGATCAGGCCGACCAACGAGAGCACCAGAAGGCCCGCAGTGATCAGGAACGACTTGCTACGCACCTGGGTCGAGATCTCGCGGGCGGCCACGATCCGCCACATTCCTGTCGAGCTCGTCACTGGGACACCTCCCGGAAGATCTCGGAGAGCGGCTGTCGCACCCGCGCCACCTCGACGACCGGTGCGTGGGCCGCAGCCTGGCTGACCAGGTCGGACGCCGTGAGGCCAGACAGCGAAACCAGGGCGACCGTGCCCTCCACGGTCTCGACAGACAGGCCGCGGGCGGAGTGCAGCCAACCGGCGTCGGCGTCCACGAACTCGACGCGGTAGCGCTCGCTGCCCTGCGCTCGTAGATCGGACACGCTGCCGGCGGCGACCACGGCGCCGCCGGCGAGCACGACGAGGTCGTCGCAGAGTCGCTCGACGAGGTCCAGCTGGTGGCTGGAGAACAGCAGCGGCACGTCGGCCGCTTCGCGGTGCAGCAGCTCGATCATGGAGTCGACGGCGAGTGGATCGAGACCGCTGAACGGCTCGTCGAGCACCAATGCGATTGGCCGGTGCACCAACGCGGCCGCGATCTGCACGCGTTGCTGGTTGCCGAGCGACAGGTCGTCGAGCAGGTCGTCGGCCCGGGACTCGAGCCCGAAGTGTGCCAAGAGCGCGTCCGCCCGCTCGCGGGCATCAGTGGTCTCGACTCCGTGAAGTCGGGCGAAGTAGACGAGTTGCTCGCGCACCTTGCTGCGCGGGTAGAGGCCGCGCTCCTCCGGCATGTAGCCGAATGCGCGTCGGTCGGCGGCGGTGATCGGCGCCCCGTTCCAATGCACTTCTCCGGCGGTGGGCGCGAGCACCCCCATCAGCATTCGCATGCACGTGGTCTTGCCGGCGCCGTTGGCCCCGACGAATCCGGTGATCCGACCTGGTCTCACCTCGAACGAGACGTCGTCCACCACCGTGTTGGTGCCATAGACCCGAGTCAATGAGCGTGCTTCCAACATGAGGTCCACGCTAGGCGCAGCGGCCAAGAGGTTGCTGGGTATCTCGCTGGGTTTCGACACGCTCCAACGCGACTTCGTTCCTCAGTCGCGGTCGCTGCTCAACCACCATCGATCACGCCGGCTGGCGCCGCCGTGATCAACCAGCCACGCCGTAGAGCCGGTCGCCCGCGTCGCCGAGCCCCGGCACGATGTAGCCCTTCTCGTTGAGCCGCTGATCCATCGCGGCGGTCACCACCGTCACCGGAACATCGATGCCCTCGAGGCCACGCTCGAGATTGGCGCACCCCTCGGGGGCAGCAAGCAGACAGATGCAGGTGATGTGGTCGGCGCCGCGGTCGGTCAAGAATCGGATCGCGGCCGCCAGCGTGCCTCCCGTGGCGAGCATCGGGTCGAGCACGTAGCACTGGCGTCCGGACAAGTCGTCGGGCAACCGCTCGGCGTAGGTCGACGCCTCGAGGGTGTCCTCGTTGCGGACCATGCCCAGGAAGCCGACCTCGGCGGTGGGCAGCAGCCGCATCATTCCGTCGAGCATGCCCAAGCCGGCGCGCAGGATCGGCACCACCAGCGGCTTCGGGGTAGCGAGCTTGGTGCCGGTGATCGGCGCGACCGGCGTCATCACGTGATCGGGCGCGACCCGCACCTCACGCGTGGCCTCGTAGGCCAGCAGCGTCACCAGCTCGTCGGTCAACCGGCGAAAGGTGGGCGAGTCGGTGCGTTCGTCGCGGAGCACGGTGAGCTTGTGGGCCACGAGGGGGTGGTCGATCACCTGGGTGCGCATGCCCCAAACCCTAGTGGCTGGCGGCAGATCACCTCGGGGGACAAAGGGGTAGCCCACTGCGCTCGGCGCGTGTCACTCTGGGGGCATGGCTGAGGACTCAGCACCCTTCGACGAGGTCGACTTCGCCCTGGCCGCCTATCGCGAAGACGGCGAATGGCAGGTCCAGGAACTCGCGCACGACCACGTCGTCGACGTCGACACCGTGGTCCACGCGCTGCGCCGATTTCCCGGCGATGGCGGCGCCATGGCCCTGGTCGCGATCGATGAGGACTTCTTCGTGATCGTGCGGGTGGCCGACGGCGTCACCCGAGTGCTGCTCTCCGACATCACGGCCGCCGACGAGTGGGAGCTGGCCGGCTCGGCCGTCGACTTCCTCAAGCTGCCCCTGCCCGACGACGAGGACGACGAGCCGGCCCCGGCGGGCGACCTCGACCTCTTGGGTGACCTCGGACTGCACGCGCGCGACATGGGCGTGCTGCTCGACGACGACGAGGCCTACCCCGACGAGATGCTCTCCGACATCGCGCGGCTCTTGGGCTTCGGCGAGCTCTTCGACGACGCGGTCGGGCTCACCTCTGCATGAGTGACGCTGCGTGGCGCGACTTCATGCTCGCGGCTCTCGCCGAGGCGCGCACGGCCGGCCTGAGCGGTGACGTGCCGATCGGTGCCGTCGTGGTCGACTCCGACGGCGCGGTGATCGGCCGCGGTCACAACGTGCGCGAGCTCGAGGCTGACCCCACCGGCCATGCCGAAGTTGTCGCGCTCCGACAGGCCGCCGCTCTGCGCGGCGAGTGGCGACTCGAGGGGTGCACGCTCGTCGTGACGCTCGAGCCCTGCACGATGTGCGCCGGGGCCGCCGTCTTGGCGCGCGTCGAGCGCGTCGTGTTCGGGGCCTTCGACGAGAAGGCGGGCGCGGTCGGCTCGCTCTGGGACGTCGTCCGCGATCGACGCCTCAACCACCGGCCCCAGGTCGTCGCGGGCGTCTTGGCCGATGAGTCCGCCGCGCTGATCGACGAGTTCTTCCGCTCCCAGCGTTCGGGCTGAGACTCGCCGCCGATCGTCCTGGCCGACTGGGGGACCGAAACTCGCGCGCCACGCCGCTGCTTCGCACAACCAGTGCGAGTTTCACCTGCCGGCAGGCGAAACTCGTCCGATTTAGCCAGCCAGAAAGCCGTCGAGAGGACCAGCCCGTGGTGCGCACG
>JBAUWM010000449.1:0-2500 GCA_049583775.1 Nocardioides sp. | reverse complement strand
GTCTTCTCGGCCGGGTTCCACGAGTTCGGCCACGCGGCGGCGGCACGTCGAGGCGGCGCGACGCCGGGCGTCATGGGGGCGGGTCTCTACCTGGTCTGGCCGGCGTTCTACACCGACGTCACCGACTCCTACCGCCTCGGACGAGCAGGCCGCCTCCGTACCGACCTGGGCGGTCTCTACTTCAACGCGATCATCGCCGTCGCAACCGTTGGTGTCTGGTGGGCGACGGGTTACGACGCCCTGCTGCTGCTGGTCGCGACCCAGCTGCTGCAGATGTTGCGGCAGCTGCTGCCGATCGTGCGATTTGACGGCTACCACGTGCTGGCCGACCTCGTCGGCGTTCCCGACCTGTTCCAACGCATCGGGCCAACGTTGCGGGCGCTGGTTCCGTGGCGCCCGACCGAGCCTGCTGTTCGCAGCCTCAAGCCGTGGGCCCGCGCGGTCGTGACGGCGTGGGTGTTACTGGTGGTACCCCTGCTGGCCTTCGTGCTGCTCACCATGGTGCTCACCCTCCCCCGCATCGCGGGCACCGCCTGGGCCGCCGCTGGCCGTCAGCGCGAGGGCATGGCGGCCGCATTCGGCGGCGGCGACGTGATCGAAGGACTAGCCCGCGCAGCCGCGATGGTCATCGTCGTCCTGCCGATCGCGGCCATCGCGTACCTGCTCGTGCGCGTGGTCCGCGGGGCCGGCACAGCCATCTGGCGGCGCACCGACGGTCGTCCCGTGCGTCGCGCACTCGCCGTGGTGGTTGCCGCCGCCCTGATCGCGGGTCTTGGTGCCGCTTGGTGGCCTGACGCCGACCGCTACCGCCCGGTGCAGGCCTACGAGGGAGGCACTGTCGGCGACGTGATGGCGCTGGCTCGCCCGGCACCCGACTTCGGGGTCGGCGCCCAAGGCCGGGGGGCGATCGCCTGGCCATCTGATCGAGAGCTACCCACTCGCGAGCGTCCCCAGCTCGCCGCGATCCTGGTTCCGACCGAGGCCTCAGCCAGCGAGCGACCTGACGGGTCCGCTCCCGAGGTTGGCCTCCCCGACGAGGGCGAGACAGCGCTCGCCACTGACGACACCTGGATCTTCCCGTTCGACGAGCCCCTCGCGCCGGAGGACGGCGACAACCAGGCGCTCGCGGTCAACACCACCGATGGCTCGACCACGTACTCCGTGGCCTTCGCCCTGGTGTGGGCCGACGGCGAGGCACCGCTGGAGAACACGAATGAGGCCTATGCGCTGACCAGCTGCACCGAGTGCAGCGCCGTTGCGGTCGCGTTCCAGGTGGTCCTCGTCGTGGGCGAGACCAACTCCGTGGCACCGGTGAACGTCTCGGTCGCGGCCAACTACGAGTGCTCGAGCTGCATGACCTTCTCCTTGGCGGTCCAGCTCTTCGTGACCCTCGACGGGCCACTCAGCGACCTGGCGACCAACGAGATCAACACTCTCTGGGAGCAGATCGTGCGGTACGGCGAGAACATCGGGCAGGAGCCGCTCGACCAGATCCAGTCGCGACTCTCGGACTTCGAGCGGCAGATCCTTGCGATCATCGAGAAGGAACAGGGACCGCTGACCGATCCCACAGCAACCCCGAGCCCGAGTCCGTCGGAGTCACCCACGAGCACCGAATCCCCCACGCCGCCAGTGACGGCGCCACCGTCGCCCACGACCAGCACTGTGCCCGCACCCACGGAGGACCCGTCAGTGCCGACGACGCCGCCGAGCCCCACACCGTCCGAGCCGAGCGCCCCCCCGCCGACTGCCCCGACGACTGCCCCACCGACTGCTCCGACGACTCCCCCGGCGACGACGACACCGGCGCCCGCACCGACCGCGAGCGCCGCCCCGACGCCCACCGCAGCACCTTCGACCACGACGTCCCCCGGGTGAGTCACCCCACGGCCACGTGAGGTGCCGGCTTGACTGAGTGGTCGGTGTCTCAGACACGGTCCGCTCCCTCAGGAGATTTCCGCCCTACGATGCGGAGGTGCCCCTGCTCCCGTCGGGCCGCGTGGCTTTCGTGTTCACCGACATCGAGGCGTCCACCGCCCTGCTGACCGCGTTGGGCACCGCCACGTTCCACGCCGTGCTCGATGACCACGACCGCATCCTGCGCACCTGCTTCGAAGCACGAGGCGGCGTCGAGGTGAAGTCGGAGGGCGACGGGCTCTTCGTCGCTTTCCCGGACGCCGCCGACGCGGTGCTCGCGTGCTGCGAGGCGCAAGCTGCCCTGGCCGGGCACACCTTTCCGCACGGCGGCCCCGTGCGGGTGCGCATGGGTGTGCAGGTGGGTGACGCCCGCCCGCGTGGCCACGACTACATCGCACTGCCGGTCAACCAGGCAGCTCGGGTGATGAGCTCGGCTCACGGTGGGCAAGTGCTCGTGACCGACGAGACCGCGGCCGCGTGTGACGGCCGAGTCGACCTGATGGAGCTAGGCCTCTTCGTGGTGCGCGACTTCGCGCGCCCGGAGACCCTGCGTCAGGCAGTGCTGGCCGGTCGACCCCAACCC
>JBAUWM010000448.1:0-10489 GCA_049583775.1 Nocardioides sp. | reverse complement strand
GCCCTTGCTTGCGGGCCACCTCGGCTAGCCACGTACGTGCCCAGGCGGCTGCGCGCGGCTCCAGGTGCTCCTCGGCCAGACGGAGTGCCTCGCTGAAGGCGTCGTGGGCGGCCGGCCAGTCGCCCTGCAGCTCGAGGATCTTGCCGATCCTCACCAGCACGTCGCCCTGCTCCTCGGAGGCCAGCAACGTGAGCAGCCGCCGGAACGAGCCCAGTGCCGCGTCGTTGGCGTAGGCGGTCTGGGCCGCAACCCCGGCCGCCATCAAGTAGGTGCGCTTCTTGTCGTCGTCGTCGCTGTGCCAGAAGTGGTGAGCCAGGTCGTCGAGTCGTCGAGCCGGGTCGCCGAGAGCGCCGGCCTCGATCGCCTCCCCCATCCGCCCGTGCAAGGTGGTGCGCAGGGCGAACGGCAAGCTCTCGTAGGCCACGTCGCGCAGCAGCGCGTGGGTGAAGGCCCAACGGTCGTCCGCTACGTCCTCGGTCTGGGCGACGTCGCGCCGGTCCAGCTCCTGCAGGGAGCGCCGCACGTCGCCGGCCTCTCCGAGGTCGGGATAGGACTGACGGACCAGCCCGGCGGTGAACACCACACCGGCCACGCTGGCCACCTTCGCCGTGCGTCGCGGGGTTTCATCGAGCCGGTCCAGCCGGCTCAGCACCAGGCCGTGCAGGGTGCCCGGAAGGTCGAGAGCATCGAGCGGAGCGTCATCGTCGTCCCCAGCCCGTTCCACGACGTAGCGGCACAGCTCGCGCACCCACAGCGGGTTGCCGTCAGCCCGGCCCACCGCGAGGTCGACGGCCTCGGCGTGCACCGCCTCGGGGAACCCCAGTGCTGTCAGCTCGGCGACTGCGAGGGAGCGCGCGTCCTCGACGGGCAGCGGGTCGAGCACCAGCTCGTGGGTGAGTCCGGGCAGGTCGAGACCGAGGAGGGCGCCGTCGGCGGGCTGGTAGCCCAGGAGGAGCGCCAGCGGTAGGACCGTCGCCGCGCGCGCGGCCACCACGAGCAGGTCCCGGCCCAGTGGTTCGAGCAGGTGTGCGTCGTCGAGCACCAGTGCGGTGGGCGTGCGGACCCGCTGCCGCAGCAGGCGATCGACCAGGTCCTCCACGCTGGCCTTGCGCAGCTTGGCGTCCAACGTCGCGGTGAGCTCATTGTCGGGCAGCGGCATGCCCAAGACGCTGCCCAGCAGCGGGGCCCGGGCCGCCAGCTCGGCCGGCAACAGCTGGTGCAAGTGGTCGAGCAAGGTCGGCACGTCCATCTCGTCTCGCACCCCGAGCAGCTGCCGCCCGATGCCCCACCACGCCGAGTACGGCGCGATCGCCCCGTAGGAGCGGGCCGTTCCGCGCACCACGACCAAGCCCCGGTCGACGGCCCGCGCTGAGGCCTCTTCCAGAAGCCGGGTCTTGCCGATGCCGGAGGCGCCCACCAGTCCGAGCAGGAGACCTCGGCCAGCGTCCACCTGTTCGAGGTGCGCGACCACGACGTCGAGCGCGGCGTCACGTCCCACGAGGGGCAGACCCACCGACGCGACGGCGTCCGCCTCGGAGCTGATGCCCAGCAGCCGCGCCGCAGCGGTCGCGCGCGCCTTGCCCTTGAGGTGGAGCAGCTCGACAGGGCCGACGTGGAAGCCGGACCCGGCTGCCCGGCGGACCTCGTCGGCCACCAGCACGCCACCGACGGGAGCCTTGCTCATCAACCGAGCAGCCAGGTTGACCGCGTCGCCCAGGCAACAGAACGTGCGCCGCCGCCGGTGCCCGTAGGTGCCGCTGCGTAGCCGCCCTGAGGCCACCCCGACCTGCATCCCGGTGATCGTGTCGTTCTGGAGGGTGAGCAGCTCCAGCGCGGCCGCGCACGCCCGCGCCGCGTCGTCCTCGTGGGCTTCGGGGGTGCCGAAGACGGCGTAGATGTAGGCGCCCTTGTCGCCCACCGTGAGCTGCAGCAGGGTGCCGCCGTAGGAATCGATCACGCGCTGGGCAGACACCATGAAAGCGTCGAGCAGCTCGGGCGCGTCGTCGTCGCCGTCGAAGTCGATGCCCTCGAACTTCACGAACACCGGCACCGCGGGGCGCAGCTCGGCAAGGAACTCCCCGCGTCCGGCACGCATCCGCTCATAGACCGCCGGAAGCAGCCACCGGCGCACCGTGTCCTCGGGCAACGGGTCGGAGTCGGCGTACCCCGACGTCGGTGGTTCACGTCTGGCCAACTCGCCCACGCAGGCCAACCTGCCGAGGGTGCCTTCACGCTTCTCGACGTCGACGGCGTCCTCACCCAAGGCGACCAGCACGCGCTCGGTCACCACGACCTCGCCGGGGAAGGCGGCCCCCTCGGCGTCGGCCACCTCGTCCATCAACGACCCGGCCAGCACGTCGATCAGCTGGATCGCGGGGTCGCCCACCACGAACCGGCGCGCGTTGCCGCCCGCTACAGCAACCTTGACGCCTAGGTCGACCGTCGCTCCGGCCGGAGAGGTCACCCGCCCCACACGGTCCATGGCGTCCTGCATCGCGAAAGCAGCGCTGACAGCCCGTCGACCGGTGTCGCCATCGATCCAGGCGGTGATCGCGTCGCCGCTGAAGTAGACGACCGCTCCTCCGACCTCGTGCAGGCAACCGATCAAGGCGCCGAAGACACGTTCGAGGGCGCCGGTCAGCTCTTCGGCACCGCGCTGTGGGCCGAGCTCGCCGGCCAGCGCCTCGGTCAGGGCGGTGAAGCCGGAGACGTCGGCGAACAGGGTCGTGCCGGTGACTCGCCCGTCGATGGAGCGGCCGCCCGCCAGCGCCCACCGCCGGTCCTCGGCGACGTAGGCCTCCGGGTCGTCCCCGGGCGTGGTGTGGTCTTCGGTACCCGAGCTGGTCATCTCACCGTGACACGGACCTCGCGGGTGCCGAGGCTGTCTCCGGGTTGCGCACCGGCCACTGCGACACGGAGCACGTAGGTCTTGCCCGACTGCCAACCCAGGATCAGACCGGAGGCAAGCGTGCTGAACTGACCAGTGACCGGGTTGTAGGTGGCGCAACCCACCAGCGGCGCCAACGGTGCCGAGGCGGGCGGCTCGCCAACCACGGTGCTGGTGAAGCTCACCTTGCAGCCCGTGACCAGACCGAGAGCAGTGGTGGCGTTCACGGGGCCCGTGGCCGTCCGCAGCGTGAAGGTCACCGGGATGATGTCGGAGGACGCCACTGACACCGGTGCGGCGTCGGGCTCCGAGTTGAGAGGCGCCCCGAACGGCGACACCTGGTAGGCGTTGCTCAGTCGGAACGTCGCGGTGCTCGACGTGCCCGAGCGTGCGACCACGTCGTAGCTGCCGACGTCGTTGCCGGCCTTGACCGGCTGGGTGGCGATGCCGGCGGCGTCGGTCACCGCGGTCAGGCTGCGCGGGGCGGTTCCCGCTCCGGTGGCGGGTGAGGTGAACGTGACGTTTGCACCCGCGACCGCATTGCCGAACACGTCGAGCGCCTTCACCACGAGGGGTGCGCCGAAGTCGGTGTCGAACGTGGCCGACTGCGGCGTTCCAGACACCACTTGGGTCAGGATCGCTGCCCCGGCGACCACAGTGAGCGGTAGTTCGACCTCGTCCTTACCCGCCACGCTCGTAGCTGTGATCGTGACCTGGAATGTTCCGGCCACCGACGTCGCGCCGGTGATCACGCCGTCGGCATAGGTCAGTCCTGCGGGCAGGCCGGCCACGGTGACCTCTGGTGCTGGGTCGCCCTCGGTGAGAATCTCCTGCGTGTAGGCGACGCCGGCCACGGCGTCGACCAGCGCGTCGGTGACCACCGTCGGCGACGTGAGCACCGCCAAGGTGAGCTCGCGCTCGGCATTGCCGGCGAGGTTGGTGGCGGTGATGGTGACCTGGAAGCTGCCTGTCTCCTCGGTCGTGCCGCTGATCGCGCCGTCGGCGTAAGCCAGTCCCTCGGGCAGACCGGTCACGGTGACTTCGGGAGCGGGATCGCCCTCGGTGATGACGCTCTGGAGGTACTCCACACCAGCGATCGCATCGGTCAGCGCCTCAGTGAGGATCGAGGGGCGGGTCAGTACCGTGAGGGTCAGCTCGCGGGTGTCGCTGCCGACAGGACTGCTCGCGGTGATCGCGACCGGGAACGTGCCGCCTTCCTCCGGGGTGCCGCTGATCGCGCCGTCGGCGTAATCCAGTCCCTCGGGCAGACCGACCACCTCGACGTCGACGTCGCCGTCACCCTCGATCTCGATCGTCTGGGTGTAGGGCTCGTCGACGATCGCGTCGGCCAGCTCCTCGGTGACCACGCGAGGCGCGCTGAGCACCGTCACCGTCACCGGGTCGGAGGTGCTGGCCAGGTTCTCCGGATCGATGCTGCCGGCCACGTTGCCGCCGCCGACGTCCACGCTGTCGGAGCCGAAGTAGGCCCGCACCGTGACCTCGCCGGACGGGAGGTCGAGCGCGCCGAGCTCGGCGCGGCCGTCGGTGCCAGTGTTGCGCGCAGCGGCAGCCACGACGCCGCCATCCTGTAGTGCGACGAAGATAACCGACCGCTCGGTGATCGGACGGCCCTGCGCCTGCAGGTTCGCCACGACGCCGGTGTCGACGTTGGCAGCGACCGGTCCGTCAGGACCAGCCACGCTCAACTGGGTAGGCCGCTTCTCGATGGTGACCGAGCGTTGGGCCGAGGCGGGCGCGGCGCCCTGGTCGCCGTCGAACGAGGCGGTCAGCGGCAAGGCGCCGACCTGCTGCACGAGCGCGAACGTGGCGCTGACGACGCCCTGCGCGTTGGTCTGCAGCACCCGGGTCGCATCGCCGAGCGACAGCCGGACCGTGCGGTTGGGCAGCGCGGCTCCCGCGGAGAGCGTGGCGGTCACCGGCAGGCTCGCCCCGAAGGTGCCCGAGGCGGCAGCGGTGAGCTCGAGGCTCGCCGTCGTGGCCCCTGCGGGCAGGGGCTCGAGGCCCGGAGCCGTGCCCGGCACGTACTCACGACCCTGGTTGTCGTCCAGCGTCAGCGCGCCGACGCCGTTGACGGCCTGCACGATGAAGCGAACGTCACTGGCGTTCTGCCCCGAGGGCAGGGCGAGCGTCCCGGTCCACCGGGTGGAGTCGGAGGTGTCCTGGGTGAGGTCCAGCGACGTCCACCCGCCGTACCAGGGGCCAGCCTCCGCGGTCCGGGTGAGCCAGACCTGCTGGATGCCGGCCGAGGGGTCGCCCACGACGTTGAGCGAGACCTGCACGCTGGACCCGTCGATGGTCGACCGCACGTTGCTGATCTCCGGCGGCGCGGCCAGCGCCGGGCGGTTGTCGCCGTAGCTCTGGGTGTTGTCGCTGTAGAACAGCTGGAAGTCGGTGGCGGAGTAGCGACGCAGCGTGCTCGTCAGCGGGCCATCAGACCGGTGCTGCGCAGGGGTGACGAGCAGGCGGGTGCCGCCGTCGCCGGCGATCGCCCCGAAGGTGTTGGCGAACGCCAGCCGGCGCGGGAAGAAGACCGGCGAGGAGAAGGCCGTGTGCACCTCGTGCGTCTCGGTGGCCGGGGCGCCGGTGAGCGGCACGACCTGCGGGAGGTCGGCGTAAGTGCCACCGCGGAAGCCGACCCCGCGCAGCGCGAACCCGGCCGAGCTGACGTCGATCGACTGGAGCGGCAGCGCCGGCTGGCCCGGCGCGGTCACCTGACCGTCGCTGCCGGTGAGATAGGTGAACTCACCCAAACCGGTGCCGTCGGGGTCGGTGAAGGGCTGGGTGACCACGGTGGTCGCGCCCTCGGCGCGCACCTGCGCGGTGCGCAGGCCGAGCACCGCGCCGGGACCGTCGTCGATGGCGGAGGTCGCGACGCTGGCGGGGTCGTCGGCGGGGAGACGGTCACCTGGGAGGTCGAGGGCCAGCATCGGCAGGCCGTACAGGGTCGCTTCCGCGAGTGCCTTCTGGTGGATGCCGGACAGCACCGGGGTGGTGGCCAGGTAGTCCTGCTTGGCTGCCACCAGCGCCGAACCCAGGGCGATCGGGCCGCTGCCGGTGCGCAGCTCGTCGGCGAGCTGGGCGTAGAGGCGCTCGTTGTACTCGACGAAGTCGGTGTCGCCGTACTGGTAGCCGGTGCCAGCGATCAGCGTGGCCCCCTTGAGCGCCATGGTCTGGGCCCAGTCGAGCCCTTCGGTCAGACCGGGCACGCCCTGGTCGTCGACGATGTTGTAGCCGGAGTGGCAGCCGGCGCTGATGACCAGAGTGTTGGTGAGGTCGACGTCGGAGTCACGGACCTCGGTGGTCAGCAGCGACGTCTGGTAGTCGGCTGCCAGGGCGCTGTTGGCGCTGAAGTGTCCGGCCAAGTAGGTGATGTCGTGACGCTCGCCGAGGAAGGCGTCGCGCAGGTCGTCAGCGGTCCACGAGTGCCGGCGGTCGGGCGTGCCGTTCTCGGTGGTGACCTGCGGGGGCACGTCGCTGTCGGTGATCAGCTCGGTGGTGGTGCCACCCGAGCCGAGACCGGCGGTGATGCTGCCCGCGAGTTGGTCAGCGCCGTCGGTGAGGAAGTCGTAGCCGGTGACCAAGGCCGAGCTGGGTGTCGGCAGCACGCCGTCCAAGGCATCGAATCGCTGCAGTGCGCCGCTGATCTCGCTGGGCGTCTCGACGAGGCGTCCGACGGCGACGTCCGGCACGGCGACGGTCGCTCCCTTGAGCGTCACGTCGACCTCGGCGCCGTAGGCGTCCTGGCTCAGCACCTGGTTGCGGCGCAGTGCTGCCTGCAGCGCCGAGCTGTCGGCCACCGGTGGCACGTAGTTCTGCTCCGGGCCGAGGCCGGCGCCGTCGGGGTTGCGGAAGAACGGCACGACGCCGTCGTCACCGGCGATCACGACGTACTTCAGGGTGCCGGCGCCGTCGCGGTAGCTGTTGACCACGTCGCGCAGGGCCTGGGCCACCAGGTTCTTGGCGTAGGGGCAGGCGGTGAAGCTGTCGGCCTGGGTGTTGAGGGCGCTGACGCGGGCGATGCCCGCTGCGTCGACGACCACGCCCTGCACGTCGGGTCGGGCCGCGAAGTCGTTCAGCTCGTCCACCGGGAGTCCGGGCAGGCGGCTGGAGTCGGTGAGGATCACGGTGCGGGCGGCTCCGGGGGTGCCGACCTGGCTGGGCAGTCCGGCGAAGGTCTCGAGCGGCTGGCCGCAC
This sequence comes from Nocardioides sp., assembly GCA_049583775.1. GTDB lineage: Bacteria > Actinomycetota > Actinomycetes > Propionibacteriales > Nocardioidaceae > Nocardioides. The sequence goes on along the minus strand of JBAUWM010000448.1, from coordinate 3,387 downwards.
GACCCGCCCGTGGTCGACACCCCGAGCGTGAACGGGTTGCCGGCGGCTGCGGCGCCGTTGCGACCGTGGACGCGCACGTAGAAGCTGCCCGTGGCGTTCCAGGTCGAGGCCTTGACGTTCTCGTCGGCCAGGCCGTCGCGGGCCGAGACCGCGATCAGGCTGCGCACCTGAGCGCTGGAGAACGCGTCGCGCAGCTCGTCGTCGGAGAACGCGCTAGGGCTGAAGGCCGACGGGGAGAAGGCGCTCGGCACCGAAACTGCGGGGGAGAAGGCCGAGGGCGAGAACGCGCTGGGGCTGAACGCGGAGGGCGAGAACGCGCTGGGGCTGAACGCGGAGGGCGAGAACGCGCTGGGGCTGAACGCGGAGGGCGAGAAGGCCGAGGGGCTGAACGCGCTGGGGCTGAACGCGGAGGGCGAGAACGCGCTGGGGCTGAAGGCCGAGGGGCTGAAGGCGCTCGGGCTGAAGGCGTCGGCAGCGAACTCGGCGGTGAGCTGGTTGAGGTCGCGGGGGGTGAGGGCGTCGTTGAACGCCTGCCCGATGTCGCGGAACAGCGTGATGTCGAAGTTGGCGGCCAAGCGCGTCAGGTCGACCTGCACCGTGCTGTCCGGCTGCACCGGAAACCGGTACCAGAGAGCCTGGCCGGGCACGCGCAGCGTTCCCTGGACGCTGTCGTTGGCACCGAGGACGGTGGCGGTCGTCCACGCAAGGTTGGGCTCGTCGGCGTAGACGCGCACCACGAAGGTGGCCGGCGTCGCCGACATGCTGCGAGAGTTGGTGACCGTGCAGGTCACTGCGGTGTCGCCGATCGGGAACGGCGAGCCCGACGCGGGCGTGCAGGTCGGAGTCACCGGGCCGTCCACGGGGTCGGTCGCGGTGGCGGTGTAGCTGACGTTTGCGGTGCCGGCGTTGCCGGCGGTGGCCGTGACAGTCTCGGCGGGAACGGTGATCGTGGGCCCAGTGGCGTTCGCGGTCTCGACGAGCTTGAAGGTACCCGCGAGCGGGCCGTTCGACTCGCTGTGCGACCCGGTGAGCAGGAAGCCGTACCGGTCACCTTGCTCGAGGTCGAGCGACGTCGTGCCCGAGTAGCGGAAGCCGGTGGTGCCCGGCGAGCAGCAGCTCTTGGGGCCGTCGTTGATCAGCACGGCGATCTGCTGGAAGTCGTTGCCCCGCAGGAGCCCGACCGTCAGTCTCGACTTCACCTGGCTGCGGCCGTGGTCGCCAGTCCAGGTCCACGGGATCGACAGGGGACCACTGGTCGGTGCCTGGGCGTGGAACAGCCACAAACCCGACTTGCGTTTCCCCTTGCCGTCGTAGCTGAACGACGCGGGTGCACTGCCGGTGCCGTCGACCACCGTGGTGACGTCGGGCCCGTCGACCGACCACGGCGGCCCGGCTGCTGAGGCGGCAGGTGTGACCGTCAGGACGAGTCCAGCAACCAAGGCTGACAGGGCGGCGAGTGCTGCTCCGCGGCGCCGGCGCCGCGATCCTGCAGTGTGCGTGTTCAAGGTGGTGCCTTCTCAGCCAGGGGTGCTCCATTGCACCCAGTGGCCTCCCCACCGTCCATTGGAACAGCAGGTGCTGTTTCCTGCCATGTCGTGGATCACCGGTCTGGACCAGTGGGCCCGAAAGAGCTCAGCTCAGGTGGAGCGGGACTGCGAGATCGCCTTGAGCGCCTCGCCGAACGCCGGCACTTTGCTGCTCAATTTCTCGACCGCCGATTCGGTGAAGTGCAGCAACTCCAGGGGGGTCAGGGCCACCAACGATGCGGTGCGCAGAGTGTGTCCCACGATCGCCTTCTCGCCCATCACGTCGCCCGCGCCGAGGCGAGCGATCTCCTCACCCTTGCGGCGTACGGACACCTCGCCAGTGATGATCAGGTACAGCTTGTCGGCGCTGGTCTGCTCCGAGATCGGGGACCATCCCTCGGGCAGGGTCACCCGGGTGCCCATCGCCTGAATCTTCTTCTGCTGCTTGGCGTCGAACGGGTCGAGGAATGCCGGCATGAACGGAGCCTTTCGCAGTGTCGAACCCTCCGAGCGCCCATGGTGATGGATCGTGGGCGCGCTGTCCACGGTCGACTCGGCGCTGGCGCCCGCGCCAGTGCCCTGGCCCTCTAGCCTTGCGGCATGTCTGTCCCGAAGCCGCGCCCGAACGTCCTGGAGATCCCGGCCTACGTGCCCGGGAAGCCGCCGACCGTGCGTCCAGGGATGACGGCCTACAAGCTGTCGAGCAACGAAAACCCTTACCCGCCGCTACCGGGGGTGGTGGAGGCAGCCACACGGGCCGTCGAGGTGATGAATCGCTACCCCGACATGGGCAGTTCGGCTCTCTATGAGGCCCTCGGCACGCGGCTCCGCGTGCCGACTACCGACCTCGTAGTCGCCACGGGAAGTGTCGCCCTGATCTACCAAGTGCTGGCCGCCTACTGTGAACCAGGCGACGAGGTGGTCTTCGCCTGGCGGTCCTTCGAGGCCTACCCGATCGCGGCCGCAGCGGCTGCTGCGACCGCCGTGCAGGTACCGCTCGCCGACGACGGTCGGCACGACCTGACCGCGATGCTCGCCGCCATCACCGACCGCACCAAGGTGGTCATGGTCTGCACGCCCAACAACCCCACCGGCCCGTCGGTCACCCGGGCTGAGCTCGACGCGTTCATTGCCGCGGTGCCGCCGCACATAGTGGTGGTGGTTGACGAGGCGTACCTCGAGTTCATCCGCATGGACGACGCCGTCGACGGTCTCGCGACCTACCGGGCCAACCCCAACGTGGTGCTCTTCCGCACCTTCTCCAAGGCCTACGGCCTCGCTGGTTTCCGGGTCGGCTACGCCGTAGCGCAGGAGCCGATCGCTGCGCCCCTGCGTGCGGTGTCGTTGCCGTTCGGCGTCTCGAGCGTGGCGCAGGCGGCCGCGATCGCCTCGCTCGCAGCCGAGGCCGAACTGCTCGAACGAGTCGACGCCCTCGTGGCCGAGCGCGCCAGAGTGCACGGTGCTCTGCTCGAGCAGGGCTGGAACATCCCCGACCCGCAGGGCAACTTCGTGTGGTTCACCCTCGGCGAACGCACAGCCGACTTCGCCTTAGCCGCTGATGAGGCTGGCATCACGGTGCGTCCCTTCGCCGGCGAGGGTGCGCGGGTGAGCATCGGCGAGGTCGCGGGCAACGACACCTTGCTCCGCGTGGCAGCCAACTTCGTACCGTGAGGACGACCGTCACGCCCGATCCTCAAAGCTGCGTTGGTGGTTGACGTGTGAAGGCCGCAAAGACCTGAGCCTCGAATCTGCGTCGGTGGTTGAGGTGTGAAGGCCGCCAGGCCAGAGCCTCGAAACCCAGGAAGCCGAGAACCAGCGTCGTCCCGTGCGGCGCCGGTGGTTTCGAGGCTCGTGGCAGGGG
>JBAUWM010000447.1:0-11337 GCA_049583775.1 Nocardioides sp. | reverse complement strand
GGCGTAGACCGCCCTGTCGGGGCCGCCGTGGTACTTCGGGTTGGACACCTGGTCGCCGACGAGGCCCAGCGTGCCCACCTCGACCGGACCGTGCACTGGCTCCTTGTTGATCGACGTGCGCCCGATCGTCGCCCACTCTGCGGCCCGTGGGGTGCCGACGTTGATCGACCGGATCACGCCGGTCATCCCTGGACCGCCTTCGCGAGCGTGACGCACAGCGTGAGGGCCGCGCGGTCGGGGCAGGCCTGTCGCTCGATCTCCCACAGGGCGTTGCACATCATCCGGACGACGACCCAGTCGCGTGCGCGGTCCTCGTCGAGCCCGGCTGCGTCGACCAGCGTCTCGAAGCGGCGGCGCACGCCGCCGCGCCGATCGTCGCCCAGCTCGTCCCACCGGTTCCACAACATCGGCGCGAGCTCGTAGTGCGGGTCGCCGCTCAGCGGCTTGGGGTCGATGGCCAGCCACGGCTCGCGTCCGCCGGCGAGGACGTTGGTGTAGTGCAGGTCGGTGTGGATCATCGTCCCGTCGCACATCGGGTCGGCCACCAGGTCGCGGCCGAGCGCTACCGCCTGCTCGACCAGCCGGTGCGGCACCGGCGCGTCGTTGGGCAGGGCAGCCAGACGATCGGTCCACCGGGCGACGTACGACGACAGCGAGCGCAGCTGCGGCGGCGCGGGCACGTGCAGCTGCCCGTAGAGACCGGCGACGACCTCGCACGCCTCCACGTCCCACGCGTCGGTGAGGTCAGTGGTCGCGAGGCGCTCGAGCAGCATGACCGAGCGGCCCGGGTCCGCGCGCAGCAGGCGTACTGCTCCCCTGCCATGCCAGTGCTGGAGGGCGAGGTGCTCGTGGTCGGCCTCCTCGTGCGGCCAGCCGAGCTTGAGCGCGGCGGGTGTGCCGGCAGCGGTGCGCACCATGAGGACCACGGCGCACTCGCCGTTGGCCTGCATGCCGTCGAGGGTGAGCTCCCACTCCTCGGCGACGTCGCGTGCCAGGCGCGGGAGGCTGTCTACCCACGGACCGAAGGTGCCGGACGGCTCGGCGCGCCGCGCCCAGCCCTCGGGGATCTGCACCGCGACTACTTCTTGCCCTTCTCCGACGAGCCCGCACCGTCGTTGGAGAGGGCGGCGACGAAGGCTTCTTGTGGAACCTCCACGCGGCCGACCATCTTCATCCGCTTCTTCCCCTCCTTCTGCTTCTCCAGCAGCTTGCGCTTGCGGGTGATGTCACCGCCGTAGCACTTGGCGAGCACGTCCTTGCGGATGGCACGGATGTTCTCGCGGGCGATCACGCGGGCTCCGATGGCGGCCTGGATCGGCACCTCGAACTGCTGTCGCGGGATCAGCTCCTTGAGCTTGCCCGCCATGCTGACGCCGTAGGCGTACGCAGCGTCCTTGTGCACGATGGCGCTGAACGCATCGACCGGCTCGCCCTGCAACAAGATGTCGACCTTCACGAGGTCGGCTGCCTGCTCGCCCGACCGCTCGTAGTCGAGCGACGCATAGCCTTTGGTGCGCGACTTGAGCTGGTCGAAGAAGTCAAAGACGATGTCGCCCATCGGCAGCACGTAGCGCATCTCGACCCGGTCCTCGGAGATGTAGTCCATCCCCTGCAAGGTCCCGCGCTTGGCCTGGCACAGCTCCATGATCGTGCCGATGTAGTCGCTCGGGCTCAGGATGGTGGCCTTGACGACCGGCTCACGCACCTCGGCGATCTTCATCTCGGGGAACTCGCTCGGGTTGGTCACCTCCACCGCGGTGCCGTCCTCGAGCAAGACTTCGTAGACGACATTGGGTGCGGTGGAGATCAAGTCGAGGTTGAACTCGCGCTCGAGTCGGTCGCGGGTGATCTCCATGTGGAGCAGGCCGAGAAAGCCGATCCGGAAGCCGAAGCCGAGCGCGCCAGACGTCTCGGGCTCATACGTGAGCGCAGCGTCGTTGAGCTGCAGCTTCTCCAGGGCCTCCCGCAGGTCACCGAACTGGTCACCGTCGATCGGGTACAGGCCGGCGTAGACCATGGGATTGGGGTGCTTGTAGCCGCCAAGCGACTCTGTCGCGCCGTGGTGCTGGGTGGTGACGGTGTCGCCGACCCGGGATTGGCGTACGTCCTTCACCCCGGTGATGAGGTAGCCGACCTCGCCCACACCGAGCTCGCCCGCCGGCACCTGCTCAGGACTGATCACGCCCACTTCGAGCATCTCGTGGGTCGCGTTCGTCGACATCATCTTGATCCGGTCGCGGTGGCTGAGCTTGCCGTCGATCACCCGGACGTAGGTGATGACGCCGCGGTAGGTGTCGTAGACCGAGTCGAAGATCAGCGCCCGAGCCGGCTGGTCGGCTTCGCCGGTCGGGGCGGGGGTCTGCTTCACGATCTCGTTCAGCAGATCGGCCACGCCCACGCCGGTCTTGGCGCTCACGCGCAGCACATCGCTGGGCTCGCAGCCCACCAGGCCAGCCAGCTCGGCGGCGAACTTGTCCGGATTGGCGTTGGGCAGGTCGATCTTGTTGAGCACCGGGATGATGTGGAGGTCAGCACCCATCGCGAGATACAGGTTGGCCAGGGTCTGGGCCTCGATGCCCTGAGCGGCATCGACCAGCAGCACGGCGGCCTCGCAGGCCTCCAGCGAGCGGGATACCTCGTAGGTGAAGTCGACGTGACCTGGGGTGTCGATCATGTTCAGGACGTAGGTGCCGGGCTCCGCACCCTGCTCGTTGTCCGGGGGCACGGCCCAGGGCATCCGCACGGCCTGACTCTTGATCGTGATGCCGCGCTCGCGCTCGATGTCCATCTTGTCGAGGTACTGCGCGCGAGCAGCACGCGCGTCGACGACTCCGGTCAGCTGAAGCATCCGGTCGGCGAGCGTCGACTTTCCGTGGTCGATGTGCGCGATGATGCAGAAGTTGCGGATGATCGCCGGATCGGTGCGTCCAGGCTGGGGCGCTGAGGTGGCTTGCGGCATGGTGTCGCCATTCTCCCAGCCGCTGCGGACTTTGCGGAATCAGCGCGCCGAGACTGGACCGGACGCCCTGAGCGCCTAGAGACGAAGCCCTCCGGCCTCGAAGTAGCGGGCCACCTCTCGGGCGAAGTAGCCACCGTCGTCGTCCACTGACTCGGCTGGCACCTCGTCACCGCTGAGCGCGGCTGAGTTCTGCTCGCCGACCTCCCGGCCGTCGCCCATCGCATCGCACGGGCAGGTGCCGTCGACCGTGGGGAACGCGATGCTGAACCCGAGCCCGATCACTCCGACGTCGCGGAAGGCCTCCAGGTGCTCGAAGTCGGGATCGCCCAGGAAGAACTGGGCCCGATTGTCGCGCCAGTGACCCGGGGTGTTGTTCATGACGTCCATGACTGTGTTGCCGTACGGAAGGTCGTCGAGCACTGCCGGCACCCCCGTCTCAGCCACCAGGCCACCGACGAAGCGCTTCAGCCGGTCGAAGTCGTCAGGCACCTGTGGCAGGTAGTTCTGCGAGGGGTCCTGCGCGTTCTGAAAGCCGGCGCTGCCATAGGTGGCAGGAACGTCGAGGTAGTCGAAACGAGTGCTGAGCGCCTCGTAGAAGGCACCGAAGCTCTTGGTCCAGGCATCGATCTCGGCGTTGGGCGGTCGGCGCGGGATCAGGTACTCGCCGAGACCCCACTGCTCGACCATCATGCCGAGCTTGACGTTGGGTGCGAGCTCGTCGCGCAGCGCGACCCAGGCCTGGGCCCACCCGGCGAACGTGTTAGGCAGGCCGTCGAGGCCCGCGACCCCGGTGCTCGCCACGGCAGTCGGGACCTCGTCGGGTGGTCGTTGTCGCATGCGATCGATGATGTTGAGGAAGGCCACCACGCCCGGCTCGACCTCCAGCGGCAGGAAGGGAACGTCGAGGGAGCCCAGCTGAGTCATAAGAGCACGAACGTCGCGCCAGTAACGCCTCATCGTGTCGCGCGACCGCAACACGGGAAGCATGTCCTCGGCGTCCCCCACCTCACCGTTGGCACCCATGAACCGGATGCCGTAGTAGCCGAGCCACGGGGTGTTGCCGGCGTCGATCAAGGGTTGAAGGAACTTGCGCGCGGAGCCTGGCCCCAGGTTCCAGGAGCCATCGGTGCCCGGCTCACCGGAGAAGTAGAACTCGGCACCGACGCCGGGCAGCAGCTCGGCGGTCCGGCTCTGGTAGGCCTCATCGAGGGTGGCGACGATCGGCAACGTGGCGGGCCAGCCCGCAGGTAGCGGCGGCAGGTCGGGCGGTCTGGAACCGGCCACGGCGCCCTCTGGGGCTCCCTCTGAGGCACCGTCCACGGCGCTGGGCGAGGTATCGGAGGAGCCAGGAGTAGCGTCGTCGCGACTCAGCACGAACGCGGTCGCCACGATGGCCAACACGGCAGCGGCGGCCACCCCGGGCACCAGCCGAGCGCGGCGAGCGCGTCGGAGCGGCTCTGCCTCCATCGTGTCGGCCGGCACGACGACCACGGCCTCCGTGACAGCGCCGATCTGAACCGGCTCCGTCCGGTGCACCGATACGCCCACATCGGAGAGCCAGGATGCTCCCCAGGCTGCCGCAGCGGCGTCCTCGAGCGCGTCGGCGAACTCTCGCGCGCGGGCAAAGCGTGACCCGGCGTCCCGAGCCAACGCATGCATCACGACCCCCGCCACGCCGAGCGGCACATCAGGAGCCCGTACCGCTAGGTCGGGCGGGTCGTCACGCAGTCGCGCCATCAGGGAGGCCTGCACCGTCTCGCGACCGGCGTACGGCACCTCCCCGGCCAACAGGTGATAGAGCACTGCCCCCGCCGCCCACACGTCGGTTGCCGGACCCAGCGGGGTCTTCTCGTCGATCTGCTCCGGCGCCATGTAGGCGGGTGTGCCCAACGAAACGCCGTCGCTGGTGAGGCGCTCATAACCGGCGCCGAGCAGAATTCCGATCCCGAAGTCAGTCACCTTGAGGTGCCCGGCGCTCGAGAGCATGAGGTTGTCCGGCTTCACATCGCGGTGCAGCACCCCACGCTGATGCGCGTGCTCGAGCCCGTGGAGTGCGGCGAGCAGAAGGCCGGTGATGCGTTGGGGGGCCGGCCCTGACATCTGCACCTGCTGGGCGACCGTGCCGCCCCACAGCCGTTCCATGACGAGTGCGCAGACCTCATCGTCCTCCACGTAGTCGTGCACCCGCACCACGTGCGGGTGGTCGAGGGTGGCCAGCAACCGTGCTTCGCTCCCGAACCGACGGCGGACCGTGTGGTCGGTCACCAGCTCGGTCGGTAGCACCTTGATCGCCACCTCGCGGTCGAGGTCGCGGTGCCGAGCTCCGAGCACCACCCCCCAGGCACCGCGGCCGATGACGTCCCCGATGACGTATCGAGGTAGGACGGCGCCCAGCGCCGAGAAGTTCGGGAATTCGTCCATTCGCTCGGAGCCCATCTCGCTGGTGCCGACCCGGCCCCCTACCGGGCTACAGTTCGCCCATCATGGCGGAGATCTGGGTTGTCGTCGGCGAAGTCGCGACAGGTCAGCAGTTCGTGCCCGTCCCGGGCCGACTGCACATCGGCCGAGAGTGCATGGGCATCGCGCCCGACCGGCGCCTCCTTGTCGATGATCCGCTGGTCTCCCGCGACCACTGCGAGATCCGCGTCGAGGGTGGCGTGGTGCACCTGGTCGACCTCAGCACCAACGGCACGCGGCTCAACGGACGCCGGGTCGAGCGCGGAGAGCGCACGACCCTGGCATCGGGCGACGTCATGCTCGTCGGCTCGACCCGGATCGAGCTACGCGTTGACCGCGAGAATGCGGCAGCAACTCCCACGCCGATCGACGGCTTCCTAGCCACCACCCTCAATGCCGGCACCTCACGCGCTGCGGTCGTGGTGGGCGACATCGTCGGCTATACCCGGCTGACCGAGCAGGTGGGCGGCGCGGTCGTCGCTGCCGCCACCGACGAGCTCTTCGGCGCCCTCCGCACACTGGTCATCGCCCACGGAGGGCTGGTGAGCAACTACGCCGGCGACGCGATGCTCTCTGCCTGGGACCTCGACGCAGACCCCGAAGCCACAGCACGGGCAGTCGCGTGCGCGGTGGCCTCGGCCAAGCTCGTCGACGTCGTGGCCGCCGGTCTGCCGGTGAAGGACGCCGAGGGACGACCCCTGCGCATGGGCTGGGCAGTGACGAGCGGCGAGGTGGCCACCGGTCGCCCGTCACCTGGCCGGGAGGCCGTGCTGGGCGACTCGGTGATTCTGGCGTTCCGGCTGTCCGGGATCGCCGCCCGCGGTGAGCAGCCCGCGGTGCTGGTGGCAGCGGAGGTCGCCTCCGCCGCCCCGAACGCAGCCCGCTACGGCGAGCCCATCGAGGTGGCCGTGAAGGGCCGCAGCCAGCCGGCCACTGTGCTTCCGGCGTCCTGAGTCGCGTCCTACTCAGGCGAGTCGACGAACTCCCGCATCTTGGCGATCGCAAAGCCCCAGCCCTGCTCCAAGGTCGGCTTTGGTGGGATGGCGATCTCGTCGGGGTTGGTCACCACGTCGAGCAGCACCGGCCCCGGATGGGCGAGGGCCTCAGCCACGGCACCGTCAACCTCGTGCGGGTCCTCGACCCGGATGCCCCGCAAACCGATCGCCTCGGCCACTCGGGCGAAGTCCGGGTTGTGCAGCACCGTGCCGAACTCGGGGAGACCGACCTGCTCCATCTCGAGCTTCACCATGCCGAGGCGACCGTTGTCGAACACCACGAGCTTGACGGGCAGGTCGTAGCTGACGGCCGTGATGAGGTCGCCCATCAGCATCGACAGCCCACCGTCGCCGCACAAGGCCACCACCTGGCGGGCCCGGTCGAGCCCGCTGGCGCCCAACGCCTGAGGCATCGCGTTGGCCATCGATCCGAGGTTGTAAGAGCCGATGAGACGTCGGGTGCCGCGCAGGCGCACGAACCGCGACAGCCAGACGGTGGCCATGCCGGTGTCGGTGGTGAAGATCGCGTCGTCGGCCGCGTGTCGGTCGATCGCCGCCGCGAGCAGCTCGGGTCGAATCCGTTGCTCCGAGTTGTCGACCTTACGACGCAGGAAGCCGACCGGCTTGCGCTCGTAGTCGGGGTCGGCCAGCTGCTGCTGACCCTCCTGCCAGAGGGTGTACTCCTGGCGAGCATGGTCGAGGTGCGCCCGGTCGTCCTTGGCGTCGAGCAGCGGGAGCATGGCGTCGAGGGCCAGCACCGTGTCGGCGACTACCGCGTGGTCGACGGGAAGCCGTCGTCCGACGTGCGAGCCACGCAGGTCGATCTGCACGACGGTCTTGCCCGTCGGCAAGAACTGCGTGTACGGGAAGTCGGTGCCGACCAGAACCAGCACGTCGCACGACTCGAAGGCCAGGGCCGTCGCCGGATTGCCGATGAGACCAGATTGACCGATCTCGAACTCGTTGTCCTCCTCGAGCCCCTCCTTCGCCTTGAGCGACAGCACCATCGGCGCCGCCAGCCGGTCGGCGAGCGCCAGCACCTCGTCGCGGGCGTGTCGCGCCCCTAGCCCGACCAGCAGGGTGACCGAGCCGCCTGAATTGATGGCCCGGGCCGCTGTCCTGATGGCCTCGGGGTCGGGGGCGATCGTGGGCTGCTGGTCGACGAAGCGGGGCGTGGCGGTGTGCTTCGGCAGGTCGAGGCCGCCCACGTCACCTGGCAACGTCAGCACTGCGACGCCGCGCTCGCGCAGCGCGGCGTTGCCAGCCTGTTCGATGAGCCCCGGCAACTGATCGATGTGGGTGACGGTCTCGCAGAACACCGCGACGTCGGCGAAGAGCACGTCGTTGTCGACCTCCTGGAAGAAGTCCGAGCCCATGTCCTCGCGCGGCACCTGCCCACAGATCGCCAGCACCGGAGCGTGCGACTTCTTCGCGTCGTACAGACCATTGAGCAGATGGATGGCCCCCGGCCCGACGGTTCCCATGCACACGGCGAGGTCGTCGCTCAGCTGAGCCTGTGCGGAGGCAGCGAACGCTGCGACCTCCTCGTGCCGAACCCCGATCCATTCGATCCGGTCTTCTCGGCGCACCGCGTCGGTCACCGGGTTGAGGGCGTCGCCAACCACGCCCCAGACCTGACGGACTCCGTGCTCGGCGAGGGACTCGATCAGCAGCTCAGCGACGGTAGCCATGTGATCCATCGTGCCAGCCAGGCCCGGGCGCAGGCCTCACCCGGACGGTGGTGGATAGGCCTACGGAGCGAAGCTGTCCGGGTCTGCCGCCGCCCAGTCGCGAGCCCACGTGTCCGGCGGGCGGGTGAGTAGCTGACCTGCTTCGACGTGCTCGACGGCATCGGCGTAGGAGGCGATCGTGCCGTGGTTGATCCGGCGACGGAGCATCCGGGGCCGAAGCTCCGCGAAGGAGTGCAGGCCCATCGAGGCGACGACCTGCATCGCCTGGTCGACGGTGCCCCGGTGGTAGGCCTCGACCCGCTCGGACTTCGAGGGCACGTGCAGTGCTCGCATGCGCTTGATGTCCTGGGTGGCGACGCCCGTCGGACACGTGTTGGTGTGGCAGGTCTGGGCCTGGATGCAGCCGGCGGCCATCATCATGGCGCGCGCCGAGTTGGTGTAGTCGGCGCCCTGGATCAGCCGCTTGACGATGTCGACCCCGGTTGAGATCTTGCCGGAGGCGCCGATCTTGATCCGGTCACGCAACCCCACCCCGACCAGCGCGTTGTGCACCGTGATCAGGCCCTCGGTCAGAGGCATGCCGACGTGGTCGGAGTACTCGACGGGCGCAGCACCGGTGCCGCCCTCGGCGCCGTCGACGGTGATGAAGTCGGGGGTGACGTCTTCCTCGAGCATCGCCTTGCAGATCGCGAGGAAGTCGACGCGTGAGCCGACGCAGAGCTTGAACCCGGTCGGCTTGCCGTCGGCGAGTTCCCGCATGCGCGCCATGAAACGCACCAGTTCGCGCGGCGTCGCGAAAACCTGGTGGTAGGCCGGCGAGACGACCGTCTGGCCCTTCGGGACGCCGCGCGTCTCGGCGATCTGACGGTTCACCTTGGCGCCGGGTAGCACCCCGCCGAGGCCCGGCTTGGCGCCCTGGCTGAGCTTGAGGTGCACCATCTTCACCTGGGGGTCGGCCGCCTTGCGGGCGAACTCGACCTCGTCGAAGCCGCCATCTGGCGTCCGGCATCCGAAGTAGCCCGAACCGATCTCCCAGATCAGGTCGCCGCCGTGCCGGTGGTACGGACTGATCGCACCTTCCCCGGTGTCGTGGGCGAACCTGCCCTGCGCCGCGCCCCGGTTCATCGCCTCGACGGCGTTGGCACTGATGCTCCCGAAGCTCATGGCGCTGACGTTCAGCAACGAGATGTCGTACGGCTGCGTGCACTGGGGGCCGCCGACGCGTACGCGTGGCGGCTGGGTCATCTTCGGCACCGGCACCGTGGAGTGCACGAGGTACTCGTAGCCGATGGCGTACAGGTCACGTTCGGTGCCGAACGGGTGCTGCTCGTTGTCGTCCTTGGCCCGCTGGTAGATCGACGAGCGTGTCATCCGGTCGTAGGGACGACCATCGTCGTTGCGCTCGATGAAGTACTGCTGCAGCTCGGGGCGGATGCCCTCCATCAAGAACCTCATGTGCCCGATCACCGGGTAGTTGCGCAGAATCGAGTGCTGGGTCTGAACGAGGTCGTAGGCGCCGACCGCGACGATCGCCACGCCCACGACCAGCAACAGATAGAAGCCGGTGCCGCCGATGGTCGCGGCGAGGGTGGTCACCAGGCCGAGGAAGAGCACGGCACCCAACGTGTAAAAGCGGAGCATCATCTAGTTCTACCAGCAACCAGGTCGCGTGCGCGGCGACGCGTGACACAGGATGGTGCCGTGGTCGACGTCTCTCTGCCCTTCCCCTACCCGGCTCCGCACGGACGCACGTCGCGGCGGCTCGAGTGGGCACACCTTCCACCCTTCGTGCGCGACGTGGTGGAGGACCGGATCGGCACGCACGTGCTCCAGGCGCAGTCGCAGACCTCGGGCTTCACTCCGGGGTTCGCCTCGGTGCTGGCCGGAGCTGACGGCACCCGCCACTTCGTGAAGGCTGCCTCGGTCAAGGCGCAGCGGATGTTCGCCGAGTCGTACCGCGAGGAGGCTCGCAAGCTCGGTGGGCTGCCCGAAGGTGTCCCCGCGCCACGATTGCTGTGGACGCACGACGCCGACGACTGGGTCGTGCTCGGCATCGAGCACGTCGAGGCGCGCGCACCTCACCGTCCCTGGAACGGGAGCGACCTAGACGCCTGTCTCCAGATGCTCGCCCGCACCGCCGAGCTGCTCACCCCGCCACCCGACGACCTCGAGCTCGACTCCTTCGCCACCGAGTTCGGCACCTGGCCGGTCTACTGGGACGCACTGTGCGCCGAGGGCGTGCCGCACGCTGAGGAGGCGCGCGACCTGGCCGCTCGGTTCGTCGGGGTCACCGCGGGAAGCACGCTGGTGCACACCGACGTGCGCGATGACAACATCCTGATCCGCGCCGACGGATCAGCTCTCATGTGCGATTGGAACTGGCCGGTGCTGGGCGCGGCTTGGCTCGACTCGCTGTTTCTCCTCATCGGCCCGCGGGGCGACGGGGTGGACGTCGAGACGGTGCTCGCGACCCATCCGACGTTCGCCGACGTGCCTGCCGAGTCGATCGACATCGTGCTGGCCCTGATCATCGGGTACTTCTTCCACGCCGCCACCGAGCCGGTGCCGACCACCTCGCCGCACATCCGCGCTCACCAGCGGTGGCAGGGCGACGTACTGTGGCACTGGCTGGGCGAGCGCCGAGGATGGGCGTAGCTGACTCCGGCAGTGGCACCCGCTGATTTGGGCTGGACCCGCGCTCGCTGCTAGTTTTGCCCGTCGCGTGTCCGGCCCGTCAGCGCCGACCGCACCTCAGACCAGCAGCACCTGACCAGCACCCAGCATCTACGCGAAGGCACACCTGTGGCGAACATCAAGAGCCAGATCAAGCGGAACAAGCAGAACCTGAAGCGCCAGGAGCGCAACAAGGCTGTGAAGACCGGTCTGAAGACGGCCGTCCGCAAGTTCCGTGAGGCTGCCGAGGCCGGCGACAAGGACCAGGCCGTCGCCCTGGGTCGCGACGCCAACAAGATGCTCGACAAAGCTGCGTCCAAGGGCGTCATCCACAAGAACCAGGCCGCGAACCGCAAGTCGGCCATCTCCAAGAAGGCCGCCTCTCTCTGAGGCGCCCCCACCGCGGCGTCGTTCCCCTCGGAACGGCGCCGTTCGTGCGTTTTAGCGTTGTTCGCGCAGCGCCGTCACGGTGAGCACCAGCCGCTCGAGGGCATAGCTGGCATCGCTCGCGGCGCCCTTCACATCGGCGTCGGCCTGCGCCACGGCTCGGATGGCCCCGGCC
>JBAUWM010000446.1:0-11271 GCA_049583775.1 Nocardioides sp. | reverse complement strand
GCCCTTGGCCGCACGCCCGCCCTACGGCGTGCTGGCCGCGGCAGCGGTCGGGCTGATGCCGGCGTGGACTCGCCCGGCGCTCCGGCTGCCCTGGCTGCCGTTCTCGGAACGCACTGTCGTGCGAGTTCTGGGATCGGCCGCCACCGGCACCATTCGTTGGGCGATGACCCCGCAGGATGACTCGGCGGATGACTCGGCGGAGGACCCGTCGGAGGACTCGGAATCGGCGCCGATCTCGGATTAGATGGACCGATGCAACCTGAGTGGCCTCTCGAGGTCGGCATTGACGTCCGCGACCAGCTGATCGCGGCGTACGCCGACCCGACTCGGGGCTATCACGACACGCTGCACCTCAGCGAGGTGCTGGGGCGGGTGACCGAGCTCAGGACGGCGGGCGAGGAGTTCGACCAGGTTCCGGTGCTGCTCGCCGCGTGGTTCCACGACGCCGTCTACGACGGCGAACGAGACGCCGAGGAGCGCTCGGCTGCCTGGGCTGAGGAGGCGCTCGCCGACCTGGTAGACGAGGCCGTCGTGCTCGAGGTCGGTCGCCTGGTGCGACTCACCGAGTCACATCGTCCGGACGACGCAGACGCCAACGGATGCGTGCTCTCTGACGCCGACCTCGGCATCTTGGCTGCGCCACCGGCACGCTACGAGGCCTACGTCGACGCCGTGCGCGCCGAGTACGACCACCTCGACGACGCCACGTTCACCGCCGGACGTCACCTCGTGCTCGACGACTTGCTCGGCAAGCCGCGCCTGTTCCAGACGTCCTACGCCTTCGACCAGTGGGAGGAGCGGGCACGCGCCAACGCGACGGCTGAGCTAGCCCGACTGGCTGCGGCGTCGGCGTAGCCCGGCGGCCACCAGCCGCGCAACGAGCTCGCGGCTGGTGATGGGTGCCGCGCCCGCCTCGATCACCCGCTCGTACCACTCGGCCGGCACGTCGTAGTGGTCGCGGTCGAAGCCCCGTTGGGGGATGCCGAGCGCGCGGGCGAACGCGTGCAGCTCGTCAAAGGATTCATCGCTGGCCAGGTGCGACCAGAGGCGTCCGTGCCCCTCCGCGTTCGGCGGATCGATCACGACGGTCACGGGGCAGGACGCTACCGCTTGCCCGCGGAGCACCGGCCACTTGCGTGCGGAGCACAATGGAGTGGTGAACCCCCAGCTTCTGCTCGATGCACGCGCTCGGGTGCTGGCCGACCTGGCTGCCCGGCAACACGCCACTGCCACCGCCGTCTCGGCTCTCGAGGATGCGTGTGCCGCCCGCCAGTGGTGGGCCGAGCAGTGGCCCGAAGGTGAGCAGTACGTCGCCGGTCTCGTGGCTCAGGATGTGCAGGACGCCCTCTTCGAGTCAGCCGGGCGCTGGCCGTTGTGCCTGGACTGTGCCGAAGGCCCCGACCACGCGCTCTACATCCAGCCCGACTTGGGCGGACCAGACCCGGTGTGGGTGTGCGAGGAGACGGGGCAGGTTGCGGCCGGTCTCGGCTTCCTCAACCGCCTCTGATGCAGGCCGAATGACTCAGTCGTCGGCGCCGAGCTGGATCCACATCGTGAACCGGTCGGCCCGGTAGACGCTGCGCGAGACCTCGACGATCTTGTCGCCCACCATGCCCCGGCGGGAGTGCCGCAGCACCACCGCGCCTTCGGCGATCTCCAGGACCATGGCCTCCTCGTCGGAGGCGGTGTCGGCCGAGATGGAGTCCTCAGCCCAGGTGGGACGCAGCCCTCGCGCCTCGAGCGAGTCGTAGAGGCTGGTGGGCATCCCACTCTGTAGGAAGCCGGGCAGCAGCACCTCGTTGAGGTAGGCGTCCTCGATGCACACGATGGCACTGTCGGCGCGACGCAGGCGCCGCCAGTGGATCACCGCGTCGCCCTCGGTGACGTTGAGTGCGCGGGACACGCCCGGGCCGGCCTGCTCGCGCCGAGCCAGCAGCGTCTGCGACTCGGCCAACATGCCGCGGCGGGTCATCTCTTCGGTGTACCCGGTGATCCGCGTGGCCACGCGACGCGGCCGAGCGACGAACGTGCCCCGGCCGGGGATCCGCTCGAGCAACCCCTCGGCCACGAGCGCATCGAGCGCCTGCCGCACCGTCATCCGGGCGACACCGAAGCGATGCACCAGCTCGCGTTCAGACGGCGCAGGCGACCCCGGGGCGTGCCCGGAGACCAGGGCGCGCACGTACTCGCGCACGACGACGTGCTTGAGCGCACGCCCGTCGCTGGCGACGAGGGTCTCTTCCACATGGGGAAGCGTAGGGACCGCACGACCCCCCGTCAGGCGAATCCCGGTTTCATCCGGGCTCTCAGTTGGTGCTGTCGCTCACTCCGTGGCGATCGCGCGCAGGACGTCGAGGCGAGCAGCCCGACGAGCGGGCAGGATCGCGGCCAGGACTCCGATGACCACCGAGAGCAACAGGAAGACCCCCAGCTGGCCAAACGGCACGCTGATCACCTCGAGCCCCTGGTCGCGCACCGCACTCATCAGGGCCAGCCCGAACCCGATCCCCAGCACCACGCCGAGCAAGGCCCCGAGCAACGAAATCACCACCGATTCCAGCGTGATCATCCGGCGCAGTTGCGGGCGGGTGACGCCGATAGCACGCAGCAGCCCCACCTCGCGGGTGCGCTCGATCACCGACAACGCCAGCGTGTTGACGATCCCGAGCACGGCGATCAGCAGCGCCAGCCCTAGTAGCGCGTAGATGATCAGCACGAACTGGTCGATCGGCTCGCGCTGTTCTGCGGCAAAGGCCTGCTGGTCCTTGGCGGTCACGATCGGTTGGTCGGCCAGCGCGTCGTCGAGGCGCTGCTGCAGGCCGGTAGCGCCGGGGTCGGCGTAGACGAGCACCAGGTTGTCCTGGTCGGGGTAGCCGGCGCGGGCGTAGGTGTCGAGGTTGGTGACCAGGCCGCGCGAGACCAGCGCGCTCGCCTCGAACGTGCCGACCACCGTCCACTTGACCCGTCCTACCGGCACCTCGAGCTCGATGACGTCGCCGAGCTCGAGGTCTTCCTCGTCTGCCACGACCTCGCTGACCACGACGGTGCCGCCGACCAGGTCGCCGATCGAGCCTGAGGCAAAGGTGAGCTCGAGGCGCGCCAGGTCATCGGGCGAGGTAGCCAGGACGCCGG
This sequence comes from Nocardioides sp., assembly GCA_049583775.1. GTDB lineage: Bacteria > Actinomycetota > Actinomycetes > Propionibacteriales > Nocardioidaceae > Nocardioides. The sequence continues at coordinate 8,139 of JBAUWM010000446.1, read as the reverse complement.
TGAAATCGCCGTCGCGCTCGGCGAACCCCGCTCGTTGCTGCACCACGTCGGCTACGCCGTCGATGTCCTCGAGGCGCCGCGCGACCGATCCGGAGAACGGGCCGGCGAAGATGCTGCTGACGACGTAGTCGCCTACGAAGGACTCCTCGATCGTGCGGTCGACCGAAGCCTTGGCCGAGTCGCCCACGATCGCCATGGTGCACGCCAGGGTGAGCCCGATCATCAGGGCCGACGCCGTGGCAGCGGTGCGGCGTGGGTTGCGCAGCGAGTTCTGGCCGGCCAGGTTGCCGATCGATCCGAAGAGCCGGGCGAAGACCGACCGCGCCAACGAGAGGAAGGGTCGGGCGAGCACCGGGCTCATGGCGGTGACCGCCAACAAGATGGCCAACACGCCTGCTCCGGTGAAGTAGCCGCCCCCACCGATGTCGATCACGTCGCCGAGACCGACCACCAGGCTGATCGCACCGAGCGCGCCTAGCACCAGCCCGCCGCGGAACCGGCGTCGCAATGACGACTCGGGCAACGCAATGTCATCGCGCAGCGCCTGCACCGGAGCGATCCGCGCCGTACGACGTGCGGGCAGGTACGCAGCTGCCATCGTCACCAAGACTCCGACGGCGTAGGCAGCCAGCACGGTGCGCGGCTCGAAGATCAACGCCTGACCGGAGAGGTCGAGACCGAAGTTGGCGAACAGTGCGCGTAGCCCCAACGCGAGGAGGACGCCGAGCCCGAGGCCCGCCGTGGAGCCGATGAAGCCCAGTACGAACGCCTCGAGCTGCACCATCCGCATCACTTGACGCTTGGACGCCCCCAACGCGCGAAGGAGAGCGAGCTCGCGGCTGCGCTGGGCCACCAAGATGGAGAAGGTGTTGACGATGATGAAGGAGCCGACCACCAGGGCGATGCCAGCAAAGATCAGCAAGAACGTGGTCAGGAACGAGATGGCGTCGAGCAGGTCGCTGGCCGAGTCGTCTGCCTCCTCGTCGCCGGTGACCGCCTCGAACCCGCGGGGCAGCACTTCCTCGACGCGGTCACGAAGTTGTTCCTGACTGACGCCGTCAGCGGCGGTCACCCACACGCTGTTGAATGCGTTCTGGCCGTCGAGGAAAAGCCGTTGCGACGCCTCGGTCGTGAACATCGCCAACGTGGCGCCGTTGAGCGAGCCGCCGTCGGCAAAGTCGGCGACACCCACCAGCGTCGGCTCGAGGTTGGCCGTTTCGTCGACGGTGATCATCGGAACCCGGTCGCCGACGTCGTAGCCAGCCTTCTCGGCAGTGCTCGCGTCGAGCACCACCTCGCCGGGCGCCTCGGGTGCTCGTCCCTCGGCGATCACCAGTCCCTGCAGGCCGTTGCCGGCCGGAGCGTCTGACCAGTTACCGCCCAAGGACGGCGGCCCGAACCCGCCGAGCGGCTTGCCGTCGGTGTCGATGACGTACACGCCGTTCACGCCGATCTGACCATCGGCGCGGGCGGCGCCGGGCACCTCGGCGAGTACGTCGACGAGGCGACCGGGCACGGTGAGCGTCGACCCCCCGTCACCCGGCACGTCTCCGCCCTCCGGCTCGACGACGACATCGCCGACCGTCGAGGCGAAGAGCGCCGTGAAGCTGCGGTTGAGGGTGTCGGAGAAGATCAGCGTGCCGACCACGAAAGCGACCCCGAGCACGATCGCGGTCGTGCTCATCAGGAGCCGGACCTTGCGGTCGAGGAGGCTCTTGAGGGCCGCTCGGATCACGCGGACTCCCCCGGAGTCAACACTGCCTCCGTCATCCGAGCCATGATCCCCAGGACGCTGTCGCGGTCGGGATCGCGCAACTCGTCGACCACGCGGCCGTCGGCGAGAAACACCACGCGGTCGGTATAGGCCGCCGCGACCGGATCGTGGGTGACCATCACCACCGTCTGGCCATGGTGATCGACGCTGTCGCGGAGCAACTGCAGCACCTCGGCCCCCGAGCGGGAGTCGAGGTTGCCCGTGGGCTCATCAGCGAAGACGATGCGCGGCCGACTCACCAGGGCGCGAGCGACCGCCACCCGCTGCTGCTGACCACCAGAGAGCTGGTTGGGCTTGTGCGTCATCCGGTCGCCGAGGCCGACGGTGGCGATCACCTCGTCGAACCACGCGCGGTCGGGCTTGCGACCCGCGATCGCCAAGGGCAGCACGATGTTCTCCTCGGCCGTCAGCGTCGGCACCAGGTTGAACGACTGGAAGACGAACCCGATTTCCTCGCGGCGCAGCAGGGTGAGGGCCTTGTCGCCGAGCGCGCCGATCTGCCGGTCGCCGACCCACACCTCGCCGGAGTCGGCGTGGTCGAGAGCTGCGCACACGTGCATCAGCGTCGACTTGCCGGAGCCACTCGGTCCCATGACTGCGGTGAACTCTCCGGCGTGGAGGTCGATCGTCACGTCGTCGAGCGCGGTGACCACGGCGGCGCCGTCCCCGTAGGTCTTGGTGAGCCCGACAACTCGGGCCGCCGCACTGCTGGGGGTGCTCATGGGGTGAAGCCTAGGGTGAAGGGATGCACGTCGAGCGCACGTTCTCGGTCGCCCAGTCACCCCGCCAGGTCTTCGACTACCTCGGCGACTTCACCCGCACCGAGGAGTGGGACCCCGGCACGGTGAGCACCACCCGCACCTCGGGTGACGGCGGCCTCGGCACCACGTACGCCAACACCTCGGAGTTCATGGGACGCCGGGTCGAGCTGACCTACGAGACGACCGTGTTCGAGCCGACGTCCGAGCTGAAGTTCTTCGGCACTCAAGACAAGTCCACAGCCCAGGACTGGCTGCGCTTCACTGCGCTGCCCGACGGCGGAACGTCGATCCACTACCGGGCCGATTTCCACTTCTCGTTCCCGCTCAACCTCGTGGCGCCACTCGTGCTGAAGGTGAAGCTGCCAGCCCTGGCCGACGAGACGGTGACGCAGCTTCAGCGAGTGCTGAGCGAGCGCGACACTCCCTGACCTGATCTCAGGAGATGCTCGAACATCTGTTCGATCTCGGGATATCGTGAGGTCATGGACTTCCAGACCACGCTGTTCGGCTCCGAGGCCCGCGCCCTCGACGACTTCGCCGGCCTCGAGCGTCGCGAGCTCAGTGACGGCGCCTGGGTCGACGTCGCTCGCTCGTGGCTACCCGCGGCCGACGACATCTTCGACACCCTGCGCGACACCGTGCCATGGCGCACCGAGCGTCGGCAGATGTATGACCGGATGGTTGACGTCCCGCGGCTGATCTACACCTACATGATCGGTGAGGAGCTGCCACACCAGCTGCTCACTGACGCCCGCGAAGCGCTCTCGGCCCACTACCTGCCTGAGCTCGGGGAACCGTTCCGCACTGCCGGATGTTGCTACTACCGCGACGGACGCGACTCGGTGGCCTGGCACGGCGACACGATCGGCAAGGGGTCGACGCACGACACCATGGTCGCGATCGTCTCGATCGGCGACCCGCGGCGGCTGCAGCTGCGACCGCGCGGCGGGGGCGCCTCGGTCTCGATCGAGATGGGGCACGGCGACCTGGTCGTGATGGGCGGCAGCTGTCAGCGCACCTGGGAGCACGCCGTGCCGAAGGTCGCCGGCGCAGGGCCACGGATCTCGGTGCAGTTCCGCCCGTTCGGGGTGTTCTGAGGTTTGGGCCGACGGTGTTGGCTGGACGCATGGACCGATCAGAAGTGACCACGCCCATCGCCCACCCGTCTGGTCGGTTCAACGTGGGTGGCGATCTTCCGGTCGTCCGCCTCGGCTACGGCACGATGCAGCTGACCGGCGAGGGGGTGTGGGGCCCTCCGAAGGACCACGACGCCGCCGTCGCGGTGCTGCGTCGAACAGTCGAGCTCGGCATCACCTTCTTTGACACTGCCGACTCCTATGGCCCCAACGTCGCCGAGGACCTGCTCCGCGAGGCGTTGCACCCCTACGCAGACGACGTCGTCATCGCCACCAAGGCAGGTCTGACCCGCCAGGGTCCGGGCATCTGGACCCCCGTCGGCAATCCTGCCTACCTCCGACAGCAGTGCGAGCTGTCACTGCGCCGTCTCGGCTTGGAGCGCATCGACCTGTTTCAGCTGCACCGGATCGATCCGGCCGTCGACCTGGAGGATCAAGTGGGCGAGCTGCTGAAGTTGCGCGACGAGGGCAAGATCCGCCACATCGGGCTCTCCGAGGTCTCGGTCGCGCAGCTCGAGATGGCGCTCGCCATCGCACCGATTGCCACCGTGCAGAACCTGTTCAACCTCACCGCTCGCGATGCCGAGCCGCTGCTCGAGTTCTGCGAGGTCAACGACGTCGGGTTCATCCCGTGGTTCCCGTTGGCCACCGGCCAATTGTCGGCGACAGACGGCGTGCTCGGCGAAGCCGCGAAGCAGCACGACGCGACGCCGTCCCAGTTGGCGTTGGCCTGGCTGCTCCGCCGCTCTCCGGTGATGCTGCCGATTCCGGGGACGTCGTCAGTCGAGCACCTGGAGTCGAACACGGCCGCCGCCGGCATCGAGCTCACCGACGAGGAGTTCGAAGCCCTCAGCGGGCTAGCGTCGGAACCGACCCGAGCCAGCTGAGGACGGGTCAGAACTCGATGCTCGGTGCTGCCTGTTGACTCTCAGGAGCGTCGTGGACTGCGTCGCGTTGTAGGAGGAGATGGCGCTGCCCACGGTGTCCACGTCGCCCAACCACGAGTCATCCACGGGCGCGGCCGGAGAGAAGGTTCTCCACAACCCCTGTGGTTGAGCCAGATTCTCGTCAAGACTGTCGGTGGTCCCTGCCACAATTGCAGGCATGAAGGACGACGGCAGCAGCACTGGATCGGGTCACCCGATCAACGTTGCCGTGTGCGAGATGCGACGCGCAGCAGCGTCGGTCGCCGAGCAGCCGACGTGGTCACTCGATGCCGCCGACACGCGTGCCGCGCTCGTCGACCTGCAAAGCCTCCAGGCCCAGACCGCCGAGCTCGAGGCCCGGCTGATGACCCACGCCGACGCTGTGGAAGCAGGTGTCTCGACCGGGGCGACCTCGACCGCGACCTGGCTCGCCCACGCCACCAGACTGACCCGACCCGCAGCGTCCCGCAAGGCGCACCTCGCGAAAGCACTCGGCACCCACGAGGCCACACGGGAGGCACTGGGGCGCGGTGACCTGCACGTCGACCAGGCCAGCGTGATCACCGCTTCGGTCGATGCCCTGCCCGATGAGGTGGTGGTGCGGGAGCAGTGCGAGAAACACCTCATCGCGCTCGCTGAGCACCACGACGCGAAAGAGTTGAAGATCCTGGGACGACGGATCCTGGAGGTCATCGACCCCGACCTCGCTGACGCCCACGAGGCCGAGCAGCTCGCCAAAGAAGAAGCCAAGGCCGAGAACGCGACGTCGGTCGCGATGCACGACGACGGCCACGGCCAGGTCCACGGCCGATTCACGCTGCCCGCCTCGACCGGTGCGATGTTGAGGTCGATCCTGATGGGGTTCGCTGCCCCCAAGCACGTCCGCGCCACCGAAGGCGCCGGATCCTTCGACGTCGAACGACCCACACCGCAGAAGATGGGCCGGGCGTTCAAGGAGATGATCGAGCGCTACCCCACCGACCTGCTCCCCCACACCGGCGGAGTCACCGCGACCGTGGTCATCACCATCCCCGTCGAGACGCTGTTGGGTGGCATCAAGGCCGCCTCCCTGGACACCGGCGACAAGATCACCGCCTCCGAGGCCCGCCGCATCGCCTGCGAAGCCGGACTCATCCCCGCCGTCCTCGACGGCCATTCCCAGGTCCTCGACCTCGGCCGCCAACAACGCTTCCACACCAAAGCCCAACGCATCGCCGTCGGACTCGAACAAAGGCACTGCCAACACCCCAGCTGCACCACCCCCGCCGTCGGCTGCCACGTGCACCACACCGAACCCTGGTCCACCGGCGGCAAGACCGACATCAAGACAGCCAAGCTCCTCTGCCCCCGACACCACTCACTCGCCCACCGAGATCCACCGATGCGGAACTAGGACCAGTGTGGCCCGTTCGTCGCGTCGATGCCGCGCAACGCGGTCATGAGCCGCAACCTGGCGGTCAGAACTCGATGCTGGGAGCCGATTCGTGACCGGCGGGCGCCTCGTAGAACTCGCGCTCCTCGACCTTTGCGATGCCGGTGAAGAACATCCAGGGAATCGTCACCACCAGCTTGTTGAGTGTGGAGACGGCGTCGTTGTAGTACTGGCGAGCGAAAGCAATCTGGTTCTCGGTCTCGGCCAGCTGGGCCTGCAGCTCCACGAAGTTCTGGTTGGCCTTGAGGTCGGGGTAAGCCTCCGCGACCGCGTTCACCTTCACCAGTGACTCCTGCAAGGCAGCGTCAGCTGCAGCCTTGGCTGCCACGTCGTTGCCGCGCGCTGCCTCCTGCACCTGGGCGCGCGCCTTGGTCACCTCTTCGAACACGCCCTTCTCGTGAGCCGCGTAGCCCTTGACCGTCTCGACCAGGTTGGGGATCAGGTCGGCGCGACGGGTGAGCTGGACGTCGATGCCACCGAGTGCCTCTTCGGCCTCGACATCGGTGGTGCGGAGCTTGTTGAAAGCGATGATGGCGAAGGCCACCAGTGCCACGAGCACGACGATCACGATGATGCCGATCAACATGGGGATGTCCTTATCTCTGGATGTTTGATGAGCCGTCTGGTGGTGTCCGGGTAGTCGGTAGTCACCACGAACCGCCGCCGCCACCGCCGCCGCCACCGCCACCGGAGGACCCGCCTCCGCCACTGCTGCTGGAGGACTGCGTCGCGTTGTAGGAGGAGATGGCACTGCCCACGGTGGAGTCGAAGTCGTCGACCATCGAGGAAACTGACCCCACCGCGCTGGTGCCGTAGGCATGCGAGAAGTACAGCGGCGCTGGCGGTTCGGCACCCATCTCGGTGCGGTACTTCTCAGCCCACTCGTCGGCACAGCCGAAGGCCACTGCCCACGGCACGTACTTCGTGTAGAGCTCTTCGCGGCCCGAGAAGTCGAACCGATCGGTCGCTGAGCTGGTCGCAAGGGTTCGCTTGAACCCGCCGACTCGCGACCACAACTCACGGCCCGCGCGGGTGCGCTTGGTGGTGGCCCCCGTCGCGAGCAGAGGAGCGCCGAAGACACCGAACGCGCCAGGGATCAACGCCACCGCAGTCATGCTGAAGGGGTTGAAGATGATCAGGACGAGGGCGAGACCGAGTCCGGCCAACGCCACCAGGGCGAGGAACCCCCCGTACCTGACGCTGACCACGTTGCCCGACGTCTTCGCCCACGACTTGACGCTCGAGTTGAAGGCCTCGATCTCGGTCTTGAGGCGCAGACCAGCGCTGACGCTCTTGGGATCGGCGGTGAAGGTGGTTCCAGGACCACCGAGCAGGTGCGCGATGCCGGTGCTGACCGAGTCGAGGCCCTGCCACCCGGTGGGACCGCCTGAATCGGTGATGGTCCAGGCCTTGTCACTGCGGCCGAGGTCGATGGCCCCGTGCTCGGCAGCGTGCATCAGTGTGGCGACGTAGGCCGTTCGGTCGGTCTTCTCCTCGAGTAGGTATGCCGCCTGGGCGGGACCGATTCCGGCGGGCGGCTCGTACATCAACGGCAGTCCGGGGGTGCGCTCGAAGGCGCGGCGCGCCATCGCGACGCCGAAACCAGCCGCGCCCAGAGCCAGCAGGAGCACGATGACCAGGCCTGGGACGCTCTGCCCGAATACTCGGTCGTAACGGCCGGTCCAGGGCAGCGACGTGCCAGCATCCGGCGTGGCCAGATCGAGGCCAACCCGGAGAGTGACCGGGGTGTGATCGGGGATCGGACCGGTGGTGATCGTGAGGGTGTCGGTGCCCTCGCCCGCGACGTCACACTTCGCCGGGTCGTCGCCGAGGCCCACCACGCAGTCGAGCTCCTCCGCCTCGCTGGGGAGGCGCACGGTGAGCGTCGACTCGGTGATGTCCTGCTGCCAGCCCGAGGGGATCAGGTTCCAGTAGAACTCGCTCTCCGAGCCATTGGGGCCTTCGGAGATCACGCCCCGCACGGTGTACGAGATCTCGTACACGTGCTCTCCAGGGCGCAAGAACACGTCAGCCGATCCGATCTTGGCGACGTCGTAGCGCGAGAAGTCCTCGGTGAGCAGCTCGAACGGCTCGCCGCTGTCGTCCATCC
>JBAUWM010000445.1:0-5457 GCA_049583775.1 Nocardioides sp. | reverse complement strand
CCGCACGCCGGTTCTGCTTGTCGGCTCTCGAGGAAAGGTCCGCTCCATGGTCGGGTTCGTGGTCCGGCGGCTGCTGTCGTCGTTCCTGGTCATCATCTTGGCGTCGTTCGTGGTCTTCGCGATCTTCTACCTCGGTCCCAGCAACCCCGCGCAGCCGGTGTGCGACGGCTCCGGTCGTGCCTGCACGCCCGAAAAGCTCGCCAACATCGAGAAGCAGATGGGCCTCGACAAGCCCGTGATGGCCGCCTACGGCGAGTTCATGAAGGGCGTGGTGAACGGTCGCGACATCACGGTCGGAGCCGCCCCTTATCCGTGCGACCGACCTTGCCTGGGCATCTCATACTCGACGCGCGCAGAAGTCACTCCCGAGCTCGGCAAGCGTCTCGTGCCTACCCTGTTCATCGCGCTAGGCGGCTCGATCGTCTTCCTCTTGGTGGGCGTCACCATCGGGGTGCTCGCGGCAGCGCGCCGCGGCACCGTGGGTGACCGGATGCTCGTGAGCGGCAGCCTGGTGCTCTCCTCGGTGCCGTACTACCTCTTCTGTCTCCTGGCCTGGATCTTCCTGACCCTCAAGACTCAGGCCTTCCCCGAGACCGGCTACTTCCCGATCTCCGAAGACCCCCTCAAGACCGTCTCCGGCCTGCTGCTGCCGTGTCTGGTGCTCGGCATCGCATCCTCACCCGCCTATGCCCGCTACACGCGGGGCCAGATGGTCGAGACCCTCGGTGACGACTACATCCGCACTGCCAGCGCGAAAGGCCTGACCGGACGTTCGGTGCTGTTCAAGCACGCGCTACGGGCCGCGATCGTGCCGATCGTGACCATCTTCGGCCTCGACTTCGGCGTGCTGCTCGCAGGCACCATCTTCACCGAGGAGATCTTCGGCATCGACGGCATCGGACGCTGGGGACTCCAGGCGTTGACCTCGCCGCTCGACCTGCCGGTGATCACGGCGACGGTGATGATCGGCGCCCTGTTCATCGTCGTGTCCAACCTGTTGGTCGACCTGGCTTACGGTTTCCTCGACCCGAGAGTGAGGCTCGCGTGACGCAGACGACCGATCCGACCCTGGCGGCCGGTGCGGCGACGGCGTCGGGTGATCCCTACCTGGTGGTCGACGACCTGACGGTGAAGTTCCCGACGGCCGACGGTCTCGTCAACGCGGTCACCAACCTCAGCTACAGCGTGCACTTGGGCCGCACCCTCGGCATCGTGGGCGAGTCCGGCTCGGGCAAGTCCGTCTCGAGCATGGCGGTCCTCGGCTTGCACGACGAGCGATCGGCGCGGATCACCGGCTCGATCACGCTTGGCGGCACCGAGGTGGTCGGGCTGAGCGAGAACAAGATGCGGGAGATCCGCGGCAACTCGACCGCGATGATCTTCCAGGATGCCCTGGCCGCACTGCACCCCTTCTTCCGGGTCGGAGCGCAGCTAGCCGAGGCCTACCGGGTGCACCACCCCTCTGCCTCCAAGCGGGATGCGCGGAACCGGGCGATCGAGATGCTCGACCGGGTCGGAATCCCCGAGCCGCAGAGTCGGGTCGACGACTATCCCCACCAATTCTCCGGCGGCATGCGCCAACGGGTGATGATCGCGATGGGCCTGATCAACGACCCATCCCTGCTGATTGCCGACGAGCCGACTACGGCGCTCGACGTGACGGTGCAGGCCCAGATCCTCGACCTGCTCCAAGACCTGCAGCGCGAGTTCAACTCCGCGATCATCATCATCACCCACGACCTGGGCGTGATCGCCGAGATGGCCGACGACGTGTTGGTGATGTACTCCGGACGAGCCGTTGAGTACGGCACGTGCAAGGAGATTCTGACCCACCCGGAGATGCCCTACACCTGGGGCCTGCTCTCCAGCGTGCCGGACGTGAGCTCTGACCCCGACGCGCGGATGATCCCCATTCCCGGAACTCCCCCCAGCCTGCTCCGTCCGCTGCCCGGCTGCGCCTTTGAGCCGCGGTGCGTGCACCGAGACAAGGTAGGCGGCGATCTGTGCGCCACCACGCTGCCCGACATGCGCCCCGGCGGCCGCGGGCCCGGCCACCTCAAACGTTGCCACCTGCCCGACCCGGATGCCATCTTCGAGAGCGTGGTGCTTCCGGAGATCGTGCCGGCCACGCGGCTGGAGCCGACGACCGAGCCCGAGAGCGGCGAGGAAAGCTGATGTCACACACGCGACCAGAAGACCCCGACTACCCTGACGCGCCGCACGAGAAGAAGCCGCGCAAGCTGTTCACCAAGGGAGCGAGGCCAGATCCGATCGCCGATCCTGCGGTCGATGCCACCCAGCGTGAGGTCCGGGAGACGAATTCGGTGACCTCCGCGGACCGTGCGGTCAGCGAGTCGTTCTCCGCGTTGGTCGAGCAGGCGCACACGGCCAACGTGCTCGACCCGACGGCTGAGCCGGTCCTCGTGGTCGACAACTTGCGGATGTACTTCCCGGTCAGGTCGGGCGGCGTCATCCGCCGCAAGATCGGCGACGTCCAAGCTGTCGACGGTGTCTCGTTCGAGGTGCCGCAGGGCGGGTCGCTCGGGCTGGTGGGAGAGTCGGGTTGTGGCAAGTCGACGACCGGCCGCCTGATCACTCGACTCTACGAGCCGACCTCGGGGTCGATGATGTTCGACAACCACGACCTCGCCCAGCTCTCCCAGAAGGAGATGAAGCCGCTGCGCCGCGAGGTGCAGATGATCTTCCAAGACCCGTACTCCTCGTTGAACCCGCGGCACACCGTCGGCTCGATCGTCGGCACCCCTCTGCGGGTGCACAACATGGTGCCCAAGAACAAGGTGCTCGACCGCGTTCAGGAGCTGCTCGAGGTGGTCGGTCTGAACCCCGAGCACTACAACCGTTACCCGAACGAGTTCTCCGGCGGTCAGCGCCAGCGCATCGGCATCGCTCGCGCCCTGGCCCTGCAACCGAAGATCATGGTTGCCGACGAGCCCGTCTCGGCCCTCGACGTGTCGATCCAGGCCCAAGTCATCAACCTGCTGCAAGACATCCAGCGCGAGTTCGGGGTGGCATTCCTGTTCATCGCCCACGACCTCGCGGTGGTGCGACACTTCTGCCCCGAGGTGGCGGTGATGTACCTCGGCAAGATCGTCGAGATCGGCGATCGCGAGAGCATCTACGCGAAGGCTCGGCATCCCTACACGCAGGCGCTGCTGTCGGCTGTTCCCGACGTCAAGCAGGCGGCCACTGGCGGACGGCGCGAGAGGATTCGTCTCGAAGGCGACGTGCCAAGCCCGATCAACCCGCCCTCAGGCTGCCGGTTCCGCACCCGCTGCCCCCTCGCGCAAGAGATCTGTGCCAAGCATGAGCCACCGCTGCTGCAGATCGGCAAGCGGCACAAGGTGGCCTGTCACTTCCCCGGCCCCCTGGGGGATCACCCCAGCGAGCCCCTGACCGCGCGGCTGCTCGGGGTCGACAGCTCCGGCAACCCCGATCCCGGCGCTACACCCAGCCAAGAGCTGGTCACCAAACCGGGCTACGACGACACCTGGTTCGACCTGGACACGAAGACGTTTGGACGAGCCTGACGCACTGTTCGCCGCCGACCCGTCGGCTACCCAGCCGGGTCGCCCCGGCCCGTGTGGGGGCGGGTCGCTCAGCGCGACGTCGCACACCTCGGCGCCGCTGGCCGTACGCATGCGCCCGCGCACGCTCGACGAGCTGGTCGGGCAGCAGCAGCTGCGCGCCGAGGGTTCACCGCTGCGTCAGCTGATCGACGGCGACAAGTCCCTCTCGCTGCTCCTCTGGGGGCCGCCCGGCACCGGCAAGACCACCATCGCCTCGATCCTCAGCGGCCAGACGGGTCGCAAGTTCGTCGAGGTTTCAGCGGTCTCGGCGGGCGTCAAGGAGGTGCGTGCCGCCATCGACACCGCACGCGCCGACCTGGTGCGAACCGGCGCCGAGACCGTGCTGTTCGTCGACGAGGTGCACCGCTTCAGCAAGGCCCAGCAAGATGCGCTGCTGCCCGGAGTCGAGAACCGGTGGGTGACCCTGGTGGCCGCTACCACCGAGAACCCGAACTTCTCGGTCATCTCCCCGCTGCTCTCGCGCAGCCTCCTGCTCACGCTGCAATCGCTGACTGACGACGACATTCGCGAAGTCATTCAATCGGCCCTGGTCGACGAGCGCGGGCTGGGCGGTGCCCTGGAACTCGATCCCGATGCTCTCGACCACCTGGTGCGACTGGCCGGGGGAGACGCCCGTAGGTCGCTCACCTACCTCGAGGCGGCGGCGGGCGCGGCCGTTGCGCGCGGCCTCGAGCAGATCGACCTGGCGACGGCCGAGACCGCCGTCGATCGGGCTGCAGTCCGCTACGACCGCCAAGGTGACCAGCACTACGACGTCATCAGCGCATTCATCAAGTCGATCCGCGGCTCTGACGCCGACGCCGCCATGCACTACCTCACGCGGATGATGGAGGCCGGCGAAGATCCGCGGTTCATCGCTCGTCGGCTGGTGATCCTGGCCAGTGAAGACATCGGCTTGGCCGACCCCACCGCGCTGCAGACCGCGGTCGCGGCCGCGCAGGCGGTGCAGCTCATCGGCATGCCCGAAGCCTCGTTCAACCTCGCGCACGCCACGATCGCGTTGGCGGTGGCACCCAAGTCGAACGCGGTGGCGCTCGCCCTGGGGGAGGCCTCGGCCGACGTGCGCGCGGGGAAGATCGGTTCGGTGCCCGCCCACCTGCGCGACGCGCACTACCCGGGCGCGAAGAAGATCGGTCACGGCCAGACCTACACCTACAGCCACGACGCGCCGTTCGGGATTGCCAAGCAGCAGTACGCGCCTGACAACGTGACCGACGCCGAGTACTACCGACCCAAGGAGATCGGCGCGGAGAGCGCGATCAAGGAGCGCTGGGAGCGGGTCCGCCGCATCATTCGCGGAGGATAGAGTTCCTGATCATGAGCGAGGAGTGGAGCGTGCCGATCTGGGCCGTGCTCGCGACCCTCGCCGTCATCGCCCTGGGCATCGCAGTCATGCTCCTGATCGTCCGCCAGGCGAAGCGCCGCAGCGCCCAGACGGTGGCACAGATACAGGCTGCGACGACGCTGCTGCAGGAGCAGGTGCGCGAGATCGAACGACGCCTCGGCGCTGCCTCTTCCCCCCGTGCCGACTCGCACGAGTACACGATCACCATGCTCGGCAACCAGGAGTCCGTGAGCGAGCAGGCACCCATCGTGCCGGCACCCCTCTTCGCCGACCTCGTGCTCCGCGAGAGCGCGGTGCAGGCGGCCTCCTTCGCCGCCGGGCTGCGCCGAGCGCTGGCTCCAGAGACCCGCAACCGGATCAGGTTCGAGATGCGTCGTGAAGTGAAGCGAGCCCGCAAGCAGCGGCGCGCCGATCTGCGGCAAGCGCGTCGCGAGCTCCAGCAGCGCCAGCGTGCTCAGGTCGACGGGAGCGCCGCGTGAGGGCCGGTAGTGGGTAGGGGCCTGT
>JBAUWM010000444.1:0-1519 GCA_049583775.1 Nocardioides sp. | reverse complement strand
GCGCGTAGGTGAGCAGCGACTCACCGAGGCCGTCGTACTCCTCGGGGATCATCAGACCAAAGATGCCCAACTCCTTGAGACCGTCGACGATCTCCTGCGGGTACTCGTCGGCGTGCTCCAACTCGGTCGCCACCGGGATGATCTTCTCGTCGACGAACGTCCGGACCGCCTTCAGGATCTCGGTCTGGTCGTCGGTCAGTCCGTCGGTCTCGCAGAGGCGACCCATCAGCTGTGCTCCTGGAATTCGGTTGGCGCCCGGGCGCTCCCGCCGGGCAGATGCAAGCGCAACGTTACCGTTCGTTAACCCGCTTCGACGGCCCCGCGGCCGAGCATGGACATGATGAATCCCACTCCCGGCCAAGCGCTCCCACGCCCGTATAGTGCGCCTGTGCCCGAGCCCGCGCCAGAGCCTGTGCCTGCGGCGGGCCGCGTGTTGGTCATCGTGCCGGCGTGGAACGAGCAGGACTCGCTGCCCGCGACCATCGCTGACATCCATGCGACACAGCCGACCGTCGACGTATTGGTCATCGACGACGGCTCGAAAGACCGCACCAGCGCGGTGGCCCGTGCGGCCGGGGCCCAGGTCTGCCGTCTGCCCTTCAACCTCGGTGTCGGCGGCGCCATGCGGGTCGGCTATCGCTACGCGGTCGACCATGGGTACGACGTGGCGGTGCAGATCGACGCCGACGGGCAGCACGACCCTCGCTACCTCGACGCCCTGTTGGGTCAGCTGCGCTCCCACCCCGGCGGGGTCGGGGCCGACCTCGTGATCGGCGCGCGTTTTGCCGGCGAGGGCGATCCCTACCGGGTCTCGTTCGCCCGCGGCCTGGCCATGCGACTTCTGGCCCGCACGCTCTCGCGGATGGCGCGCACCCGGCTCACCGACGTCACCAGCGGTTTCAGGGCCGCCAACCGTCGCGCGCTGACGATCTTCGCCGCCCACTACCCAGCCGAGTACCTCGGCGACACCGTCGAGTCGACGGTCATCGCCATCCGCGCCGGCTGCACGGTCGAGCAGGTGCCTGTCCAGATGCGTCTTCGCCAAGGCGGACAGGCCAGCCAGACTCCCCTGCGCGCCGCGCTCTACCTAGCCCGGGCCGTGCTGGCTCTCGGTCTAGCGCTGGTGCGCAAGTGGCCGCACATCGACGAGATCGAGGTGGGATCGCGATGAGCTCGACCGTCATCTTGGGCGTCCTGGGCTCGGCCACGGTGCTGGTCGCTCTCTTCGAGATGCTGCGTCGCCACCGGCTGCGCGAGAAGTACGCCGTGCTCTGGGCCTTCGTGGCCCTCGGCGTGCTGGCGCTCGCGATCTTCCCCGGGCTGCTGTCCGGCGCCGCCGACCTGGTCGGCGTCGAACTGCCGGTCAACCTGCTCTTCTTCGTAGCCAGCTTGGTGCTCTTGATGCTCACGCTGCAGCACAGCTACGAGCTGGGTCGGCTCGAGGAGAAGACCCGCGTGCTCGCCGAGGAGATCGCCCTGCTGCGCCTTCAGGTCGACCAACAGCGGGCGGTCGATCCTG
>JBAUWM010000443.1:0-1740 GCA_049583775.1 Nocardioides sp. | reverse complement strand
GCTGCTCGGTCATGGTCGCGTGGGCGGGCAGGGCGCCCACCATGGGCGCGCCGTCGAGGGTGCGGCAGAGGTAGAGCAGGCCCGCGCACTCGGCCGCGGTTGGGACGCCGTCGGCCACTGCGGTGGCCAGCTCGCGCCGCAGCGGTTCGTTGCCGCTCAGGGCTGCGGCGTGCACCTCGGGAAAGCCACCACCCAGGTAGAGCCCGGCGGTGCCGGCAGGCAGCGACTCGTCGTGCAGCGGGTCAAAGGAGGCGACCTGGCAGCCGGCCGCGCGCAGCAGCTCCTCGGTCTCGGTGTAGCGGAACGTGAAGGCTCGCCCGCCCGCCATCGCCACCACGGGGGCGCCCGACCCGGCGGGCACCGCGGTCACCTCGGCCATCTCGGCGCTGGGGTCCCACGGTCCCCCCTCGAGCTCCGGTGCCGTCGCTGCCAGGGCCAGGACGGCGTCCAGGTCGACGTGGGTGGCCACCTGCTCCGACAGCAGGTCGAGGGACGCGGCCGACAGCTCACGCTCGGCCGCCGGCACCAGACCGAGGTGGCGTGAGGGGGCCGAGATCTCTTCGTGGCGTGGGATCGCGCCGAGCACGGGCAGCGAGATCGAGGAGCGCACCTCGGCCGCGTGCCGCGGCGAACCGGCCTGGTTGAGGATCACCCCGGCGACCTCGACCGACGTGTCCCAGGTGGCCATGCCGTGCACCACCGCGCCGATCGAGCGCGACGACCGGGAGATGTCGACCACGAGCACCACCGGGGTGCGGGTCAGCGCCGCGACGTGCGCCGTCGAGGAGAACCCGTTGCCCCCGACCCGGCCGTCGAAGAGACCCATCACTCCCTCGATCACGGCGACGTTGGCCCCCGCCGCCCCGTGCAGCAGCAGGGGCACGATGCGCTGCTCGCCCACCAGGTGCGGGTCGAGGTTGCGGCCGGGTCGACCGCTCGCCAGGGAGTGGTAGCCGGGGTCGATGTAGTCGGGGCCGACCTTGTGGCCGCTCACGCTCAGGCCGCGTCGTGACAGCGCCGCCATCAGACCGGTGGCCACCGTCGTCTTGCCCTGGCCGGTCGCCGGGGCGGCGACCACCAGGCGGGGCAGGCGTGTCGATGTCACCACTCGATGCCCCGCTGGCCCTTCTGGCCGCGGTCCATCTGGTGCTTGACCTTGGTCATCTCGGTCACCAGGTCGGCGGCCTCGACCAGGGCCGGGTGCGCTCGCCGGCCGGTGACCACGACGTACTGGCGGCCGGGCCGGTCGCGCAGCGTCGACACGACGTCGTCGACGTCGACCCACCCCCACTCCATCGGGTAGGTGAACTCGTCGAGCACGTAGAGGTCGTGACGCTCCTCGGCGATTCGGCGCTTGACCTCGGCCCAGCCCTCGGCCGCGTCGCGCGCGTGGTCGTCGTCCTCGCCGGCCTTGCGCGACCACGACCAGCCGGCGCCCATCTTGTGCCACTCGACGGGTCCGCCCTCTCCGGTCTGCGCGTGCAGTTCGCCGAGCCGTTCGAGCACCGTCTGCTCGCCGATGCGCCACTTGGCCGACTTCACGAACTGGAAGACCCCCACGCTCCAGCCCTGGTTCCAGGCCCGGATCGCCAGCCCGAAGGCCGCGGTCGACTTTCCCTTGCCGTCGCCGGTGTTGACCATCAGCAGCGGCAGGCTGCGGCGCTGGGCCGTGGTCAGCCCGTCGTCGGGCACGACCTCCGGCTTGCCCTGAGGCATCAGGCGACCTGACCGGTCAAGGAC
>JBAUWM010000442.1:0-2352 GCA_049583775.1 Nocardioides sp. | reverse complement strand
CTCGGACGGCTGCGCGCCGACACCGAGCCAGTACTGCGCCCGGTCGGAGGTGATCGTGATGAAGCTCGGCTCCTCCTTGGGACGGTAGAGGCCGATCTCTTCGATGACCTTGCCGTCACGCTTCTTGCGCGAGTCGACGACGACGATGCGGTACTGCGGCACCCGGACCTTGCCCAGGCGCTTCAAACGGATCTTGACCGACACGTGTGGTGTCTCCTTGGAACTCGTGTGTGGTTGAAGGGCGAGCACGGGTGGGGAACACCAGTTTCGACCTTCGGATGGGCCGTGACGCGACGGTGAGAGGGGCCGTGCGCGCTGGACTCAGCCTGGAAGTCTGCCAGACCAGCGGCGCCACACCGAATCCGGATCACGGTCAGGACAGGCGGCTGTGCACCACGTTCCCGCGCAGCACGACGCACGCAGGGCGGGCCAGTGTCTCGAGGTCGACGCAGGGGTCGGCATCGAGCACCACGAAGTCGGCTGGCGCCCCCTCCTGGAGCCCGCCGTTCCAGCCCAGCCACTCTCGACCGCGCCACGAGGCGGCACCCACCACATAGTCGGCGGGGAGTCCGAGATCGGCCATGGCTCGAATCTCCTCGGCGAGGTAGCCGTGGCGGCCGGTGCCGCCTCCGTCGCTGCCGACGTAGAGCTGAACGCCGGCCTCGTAGGCGGCCATCAGGGTGTCGCGCCGACGACGGTGCAGGTCGTCCATCGTCGCGGCATATCGGGGAAACTTGGCACGTCCTGCCTCGGCGAACTCCGGAAACTTGTCGGTCTGCAGCACGGTCGGCACCAGGGCCACTCCCCCGACCGCCATCTGCTCGAGGTGGTCCGCGCCGAGTCCGGTGCCGTGCTCGATGCAGTCGATGCCAGCGTCCAGCAGCCCCTGCAGCACCTCCGTGCCGAAGCAATGGGCCGTCACCTTGGCGCCGTGGTCGTGAGCGGTAGCGATCGCGGCGGCGAACGCGTCGGCCGGGAACGACGGCTCGAGGTCTCCGGTCTCGCGCGAGATCCAGTCACCCACGAGCTTCACCCAGCCGTCGCCAGCCTGGGCTTCCAGAGCAACGGTGGCAGCCAGCTCGTCGGGCTCGACCTCGACGCCATAGTCCTTGAGGTAGCGCCGCGTGCGCGCGACGTGTCGCCCAGCCCGAATCAATCGCGGCAGGTCGTCGCGGCCATGCACCCAGCGTGTGTCCGCCGGAGATCCGCAGTCGCGCAGCAGCAGCACGCCGCTGTCACGATCGGCGACGGCCTGCGCCTCGATCTCCTCATCGTCGACGGCCCCGCCGTCCTCGAGCCCGAGGTGGTTGTGGGCATCGACGAGGCCCGGCACGATCCATCCGGACGCCGCGGTCTCGGCGCCAGCCTGCGCCTCGTAGGTGACGCGCCCGTCGACGACGTAGACGTCGCGAGTCTCGCCCTCGGGCAGCACCGGCCCGTGGAAGCGGTGGACAGCCATCACTCCTCCAATCGGTCGAGCAGCCAGGTAGGGCCGACGGTGCGGGCGCCGACGCCGGCCACTCGGGCGTCCAGCGCTCGGTCTGCGGTCACGACCGTCACGTCGTGCCCCTGTTCGGCGGCGCGTCTTGCTTCGGCCAGGATCGTGGTGTCGCCGTCCTTGGCCGCGTGGACGGTGCGCACGTGCACGTCGGTTCCAGCGCGCACGCCGGCCTTGGCAGCGCCCTCGAGCACCAGCACGACCTTGTCGTGGGGCACATCGCCGACGAGCAGCGCGTCATGAAGACGGCGGGCTGCTCCGGCGCGGTCCTTCCACCACCCATCTGGGCGGGCGCCGACGACGTTGGCGCCGTCGACGACAAGGACCGTGGCCACGGCTACTTCAGGAACTTCGAGAAGTCCTTGGGCAGGTCGAGGTTGGCTGCGGCCGACTCGTAGTCGATCTCCTCGTTCGGGAGCCCGAACGGGTTGGCCGACCCTGCCGCTGCAGCCCTCTCCTTCTCGGCCGCCTGCTCCTGGGCTGCCTTGGCGGGGTTTCCAGATACGCGACGCCCCTTGCCCTTCTTGGGCTGCTGCTTGGTCTTGCCGCGCTTGCCCGGCCCAGCCATGCCCGGCATCCCCGGCATTCCCGGCATTCCTGGCATCCCGCCACCACGCGCCATCTGCATCATCATCTTGCGGGCCTCGAAGAACCGGTCGACGAGTTGATTGACGTCGGTCACGGTGCGACCCGCACCCTTGGCGATCCGCGAGCGGCGCGAGCCGTCGATCATCTTCGGGTTGGCGCGCTCAGCAGGAGTCATCGACTGGATGACGGCTTGGATCCGGTCGATCTCGCGCTCGTCGAAGTTCTCGAGCTGCTCGCGCATCTGCCCCATGCCCGGCAGCATTCCG
>JBAUWM010000441.1:0-2197 GCA_049583775.1 Nocardioides sp. | reverse complement strand
GCGTAGTCGGCATAACCGGCGGCCACCGCGTCGAGGGCCTCGGCCTGCGTGGTGAGCGGCATGGTCTCCGCGTCCGGGCGCAGGGCCAGCACGGCCTGGTGCGTGAACGTGCCCGAGGGGCCGAGGTAGGTGACTCTCACGGGCCGGTCCTCATGAGCGGCGCTCGCGCGCGAACGAAGCCAGCACCCGGCTGCTGAAGCCCACCGTGGCCAGGGCGAGCTGCAGGTCGCCGATGCTGGAGGGGTCGGCTCGGAAGCCGAGGAAGAAGTCGTGTCGGCCAGGGGCGAGCGGGTCGCTGTGCAGGAAGTCGAGGTCGAGTCCGAGCACGCTGAACTGCTCGAGCGCGGTCATCAGTGTGCCCGCAGCCTCGCGCTCGGCCGTGATCGAGAGCCACACCACGGCGTCCTCGCCCGGGTCGTGGTGCTCGCGCGAGAGCAGCCCGTAGCTGATCGGGTCGAGAGTCTCGAGAAAGCCGACGATCAGGATGCCGTCGGGCTCGAGCTCGTCGAGGTCGACCACCGCAGACCCGACCTCGCGGCCGATGCGCAACATCTCCTCGGTCGACGTGTCGTTGGGCAGCACCCGGAACGCAACACCGGCGCGACCTAGTGCGCTGACGACGTCCGAGTAGGTCTGCTGACGCAGCGCGACGCCTGCGGCGTCACCGGCGCCGCCGCCCAGCCGGGTCCAGCGCCACGGTGAGTCGATGCTGGTGACCCGGGTGAGGCGCAGGTCCGGGTGCGCGGCGTTGAGGGCGCGCAGCAGCCGCAGGGGCGGCGACGTCGGGTCGCCGATGCGCACGAGCCCCTCGAGGTCGGTGGCCACCTGCAGGGTCGCCATCAGCTCGTCGTAGCTCTGCAGCCCGACCAGGAAGTCGCTCCCGACCCAGCCCAGCGCGCCGCGCACCCGGGTGATCAGGGTGGTCGGGTCGGTGCTGGGGTGGGCGAGCGAAGCGATGGTCACTGCGGTGTTCACGGGCGTCATCTTCGCAGGTTGAGTGTTCTGCTTCCTCGGCGCAGTGGCGTCGCCTAGAATGTAGTTGTAAGTACTACTTTGGGGGCCACAATGACGAGCGTCACGGCATCTGAATTCAATCAGCGCCCTAGCCAGGTGAAGCGTGCAGCGGAGCATGAACCCGTCCTGATCACCGAGCGCGGGCGACCGTCGTTCGTCTTGATGACGCATGCGGAGTACCAGCGACTCCAAGGTGCGCCCGGGGACTTGGTCGAGTGGCTGAGGATGGACGAGGACATCGACTTCGAGATCGAACCGGTGGGCTTCTCCATCGGGGCGGCCGACCTGTGAGGTTCCTCCTCGATACCAACATCGTCAGTGAACTCAGAAAGGCCAGCGCCGACGCTGGTGTCGCATCCTGGGCGTCCCGCCAGAGCACGAGCGACCTCGCCATCAGTGTCGTGACGGTCGTGGAGATTGAGATCGGCATCCTTCGTCGGGCGCGCACCGATCCCCTTCAAGCGGAGAGGCTCAGGACGTGGCTCGATTCAAGTCTGCTGACCGGATTTGCTGGCCGCATCTTGCCCATTGACCTGGCGACGGCTCGGCTGGTGGCTCCGCTTCACGTGCCTGACACTGCGCCCGCGCACGACGCACTCATCGCGGCCACTGCGCTGGCGCGCGGCCTTACGGTCGTCACACGCAACGTCCGTGACTTTGAGCGCACGGGGGTGGAGCTCGTGAATCCGTGGTCAGCGGCCTGACAAGCGATCGGCCGCGAGCGCGACAGCATCGTCGGGAGCCGTGAGAGCGAAACGCACGTGCTCGGCTCCGGCGGCACCGTATTCGAGCCCCGAGACCGCCACGATGCCTCGGTCAGCCAGCCAGCCGATGCTGTCTGCGACCGGTTCCCCCCGGGTGGCCCACAGGTAGAGGCCAGCTTCGCTGTGGTCGATCCGGAAGCCCGCGGCCTCGATGGCGGGCCGCAACAGGTCTCGACGGGCGGCGTAGCGAGCCCGCTGGGCAGCCACATGCGCCTCGTCGCCCAGCGCGGCCACGGCCGCACCTTGCTGCGGCCCCGGCATCTGCAGGCCGAGGTTGCGGCGCACGCTCGCCAGTTCGGCGATCACCGCAGCGTCGCCGGAGACGAACCCGCAGCGATAGCCAGCGACGTTCGAGCGCTTGCTGAGCGAGTGGACGGCGAGCAGCCCGTCGTGGCTGCCGCCGCACACGTCGGGGTGCA
>JBAUWM010000440.1:0-1669 GCA_049583775.1 Nocardioides sp. | reverse complement strand
TCCCGGTGCTGGCGCTGGCGCCGGCGCTCCCGGTCGCCCTGGTGGCGGTGGCTTCGGCCCCGCCGGTGGCGGTCGTCCTGGTGGCGGTCGTCCCGGCCAGCGCGGCCAGACCCAGGGTGCCTTCGGTCGCCCCGGTGGACCGTCGCGTCGAGGCCGCAAGTCCAAGCGGGCACGTCGTCAGGAATTCGAGGCCATGGAGGCCCCGACCATCGGCGGCATGCGGGTTCGCAAGGGCAACGGCGAGACCGTGCGTCTCGCCCGTGGTGCCTCGCTGACCGACTTCGCCGACAAGATCGGTGTCGAGCCGGCCTCGCTCGTGCAGATGCTCTTCCACCTCGGCGAGATGGTGACCGCGACCGAGTCGGTCAACGACGCCACCTTGCAGCTGCTCGGTGAAGAGCTCAACTACACCGTCGAGGTCGTCTCTCCGGAGGACGAGGACCGCGAGCTGCTCGGGTCGTTCGACCTCGAGTTCGGTGAAGACGAGGGCGACGAGACCGACCTGGTCATCCGGCCCCCGGTCGTCACGGTCATGGGTCACGTCGACCACGGAAAGACCAAGCTCCTCGACGCGCTTCGCGGCGCCAACGTGGTCGACAAGGAGGCCGGTGGCATCACGCAGCACATCGGTGCCTACCAGGTGCACACCGAGGTCGATGGCAATGACCGTCGAATCACCTTCATCGACACACCGGGTCACGAGGCCTTCACGGCCATGCGTGCCCGTGGTGCTCAGGCCACCGACATCGCGATCCTCGTGGTCGCGGCTGACGACGGCGTCATGCCCCAGACGGTCGAGGCGCTCAACCACGCCAAGGCCGCTGGTGTGCCGATCGTGGTTGCGGTCAACAAGATCGACAAGCCCGACGCTGACCCCACGAAGGTTCGCGGTCAGCTCACCGAGTACGGCTTGGTGCCCGAGGAGTACGGCGGCGACTCGATGTTCGTCGACGTCTCGGCCAAGTCCGAGCTGAACCTCGACAAGCTGCTCGAGGCTGTCGTCCTCACCGCGGACGCCTCGCTCGACCTGCGGGCCAACCCGACGCAGGACGCGCAGGGTCTCGTCGTCGAGGCGCACCTCGACCGCGGTCGCGGCCCCGTGGCCACGATCCTGGTGCAGCGCGGCACGCTGCGGGTGGGCGACTCGATCGTCGCCGGCCCGGCTCACGGTCGCGTGCGCGCCATGCTCGACGAGCACGGCAACGAGCTCGAGTTCGCTGACCCGGGTCGCCCGGCGATGGTGCTCGGTCTGAGCTCGGTGCCCGGCGCCGGCCAGAACTTCCTGGTCGTCGATGACGACCGCACGGCACGCCAGATCGCTGAGAAGCGTGAAGCGCGCGAGCGGGCGGCCATGCAGGCCAAGCGTCGCGTGCGGCGCACCCTCGAGGACTTCATGGCCTCCATGGAGAAGGGTCAGAGCCAAGAGCTCAACCTCATCCTCAAGGGCGACGTGTCCGGTTCGGTCGAAGCGCTCGAGGACGCCTTGTCCCAGATCGATGTGGGCGACGACGTGGGTATCCGCGTCATCGACCGCGGTGTCGGTGCGATCACCGAGACCAACGTCGACCTGGCTGCTGCCTCCGACGCGATCATCATCGGGTTCAACGTCCGCCCGCAGGGCAAGGCGACCGAGATGGCCGACAAGGAGGGCGTGGAGATCCGGTACTAC
>JBAUWM010000439.1:0-3323 GCA_049583775.1 Nocardioides sp. | reverse complement strand
TCACGCTGCAACCACGGCAACGCGCCGGCGAAGACCAGACCGAGCACGATGAGCAGGTAGCCCATCACCACGGTGATCTCGTCCTGGTAGGTGCGCAGCCACTGGCCGGCTCCGCCTGCCGTGGCGGCGACGAGCACGAACACGACGGCGAACCCCAGCACGAACAGGGTCGACCCGAGCAACATCCGACCGCGACGCCGGTCAGACTCGCCGCTGGCCAGCTCGGTGCCCGAGAGCCCGGTCACGTAGGAGAGGTAGCCCGGCAGCAGCGGGATGACGCACGGGCTGAAGAAGGAGACCAACCCCGCCAAGGCGGCCACCGGGAGGGCGAGGGCCAGCGGTCCGACCGAGGCCTGCTCGCCGAACCAGTCACCCATCGCCGGCTGCGACCTGCTCGACGACGTCCTCGAGAGTTCCCGCCGATGGGATCGGGCCACTGATCAGCGCAGCCACTCGGCCCTCGGCGTCCAGCACGGCTGTGGAGGGCGGGAGACGCGGGGCGAACCTGCCCATGGCCAACAGCCCCGACCCGCCATCGGCGATGGTCGGGTAGGTCACCCCGAACTCACGCTCGAAGGCGCGGGCGTTGTCGAAGGAGGTCTCGCGGAAGCTCACCCCCACGAACGCCGCGTCGAGCACCTCGGAAGCTTCCTGCAGGATCGGCATCTCGTCGCGGCACGGGTTGCACCACGACCCCCAGAAGTTCAGGACGACGACTTGACCGCGCAGGTCGGCCAGGTCGAGCGGCTGGTCCTGCAGGGTCTGGCCGGACAGATCGACAGGCGCCTCGCGATCGGCGATGGGAATCTCCAGGACCCCTCCCTCGCCGATGATGAAGTTGACGTCGCCGGTGCCCTCCAGCCCGCTGCACCCCGTCGTGAGAAGGGTGAGCGCCACGAGAAGTCCGGCGAGACGCCGCATCAGGGACGCTTGTCCTCGGGCGCGTTGCCGGCCGAGAACGGGGCGTTCTTGTCGGCGACGGGGATGAGGTCGCCCGCCGGTTCGCTGTAGGAGACCTGGGTGATGCGCTCGCCGACGAAGTGGAACGACGTCAGCGAGCACAGGGTGCACTGTCGCTTGCGAGGGTCGTGGAGGAACGAGCGCTTCTCGACCTGGAGACGCGTCGTCCAGATCGGCAGCTGGTGCGACACGAGCACTGCCTCGTGACCCGCCGCCGCCACCCTCGCGTCGTGCACGGCCTCGAGCATCCGAGCGGCGAGCAGCTTGTAGGGCTCGCCCCACGAAGGCTTGAACGGGTTGTAGAGGTGTCGCCAGGTGGCCGGGTTCTTCAACGCGTTGCGGCCCTTGCCGAAGGTGAGCCCCTCGAACTTGTTGGTCGACTCGATGATGCGTTCGTCGAGGGTCACCTCGAGACCACGCGCGAGCGCCAGCGGCGCGGCCGTCTCCTGGGCCCGCTCGAGCGGGGATGACACGAGGTGGACGATGTCGCGGTCCTTGATGGTGGCGGCGACCTTCTCAGCCATCTGCTGACCGAGCTCGGAGAGGTGGAAGCCGTCGCGGCGGCCGTAGAGAACGCCGTCGGGGTTGTGCACCTCACCGTGCCGCAGGAGGTGGACGACGGTGTCGGGAGTCTGGGTCACGGGGTCTCCTTCTGCGCGCGGGCGGCGGCCGTCGCCGCCGCGGGGAGGGCATCGACGATCGCCTGGACGGCGTCGTCGTCGTGGGCTGCGGACAAGAACCAGGCCTCGTAGGCCGACGGCGGGAGGTAGACGCCGGCATCGAGCATGGCGTGTAAGAAGGCGGCGTAGGCGTTGACGTCGGTGCGGGACGCATCGGTGAAGTCGCGCACCTCACCTTCGGCGAAGAAGACCGAGAACATGGTGCCGGTGGCCTGGATGCGGTGCGGCACGCCGGCGTCTGTCAGGGCGTCGGCCACCGCAGCCTTGACGGTGTCGGCCGCCGCGTTGATGTGGGTGTAGACGTCGTCAGTGGCCAACCGGAGCGTCGCGAGCCCGGCGGTGGTGGCCACGGGATTTCCGGACAGGGTGCCGGCTTGGTAGACCGGCCCGTCGGGTGCGAGCTGCGACATGACGTCGGCGCGGCCGCCGAAAGCAGCCGCTGGGAAGCCCCCGCCCATGACCTTCCCGAACGTGATCAGGTCGGGCTGCCAGCCTTCGACAGCCCCGTCGAGACCCCACTGCCCGCGGCGTGAGGCACGGAACCCGGTCATCACCTCGTCGCTGATGAACAACGCGCCGTGGCGGGCGCAGGTCTGGGCCAGGAACAGGTTGAAGCCCGGCTCGGGCGGCACCACGCCCATGTTGCCGGGCGCGGCCTCGGTGATCAGGCAGGCGATCCGGTCGCCGTGCTCGGCGAAGACCTGCTCGACGGCCGCGGTGTCGTTGTACGGCAGCACCAAGGTCAGCTCGGTGGAGGACGCCGGCACGCCAGGCGTACCGGGCACCGCAAAGGTGATGAGGCCTGATCCCGCGGCAGCCAGCAGGGAGTCGACGTGACCGTGGTAGCAACCGGCGAACTTGACCACGACGTCGCGCCCGGTGAAGCCACGGGCGAGCCGGATCGCGGACATGGTGGCCTCGGTGCCCGACGACACGAAGCGAACCCGCTCGACCGGGGTGCGGGCCACGATCTCCTCGGCGAGCTCGACCTCAGGAACCGTGGGGGCGCCGTACGAGGTGCCACGCGCCACTGCTTCTTGGACAGCGGCCTGCACCTCCGGGTGCGCGTGCCCCAGCAGCATCGGGCCCCACGAACCCACCAGATCGACGTAGCGACGGTCGTCGACGTCGGTCAGCCACGCGCCCCGCGCGGAGCGGATGAATCGAGGCGTGCCGCCGACGGCGTTGAACGCGCGAACCGGCGAGCTCACCCCGCCAGGGATGACGGCCCGGGCACGTTCGAACATCGCCTTCGAGGCAGCAGCGGTGCCGCTATCGACGGCGATGTGCGGGAGGGCGGTGCTCACCGGTTCATTGTCGCCGAGGCC
The DNA here is from genome assembly GCA_049583775.1 of Nocardioides sp. Lineage (GTDB taxonomy): Bacteria > Actinomycetota > Actinomycetes > Propionibacteriales > Nocardioidaceae > Nocardioides. The sequence continues at coordinate 355 of JBAUWM010000439.1, read as the reverse complement.
GCCAATGGCGACCCGAGCGGGTCCCGCGGCTGGACTGGTGGCTGGCTAGCCGGGTCAGCATGCGTCGGACATACTGGCCGGGGCCACGTGTCCGTCGTCACATTGGTATGGAGAAATCCGTAACCCAAGTGCCCTGACGGCCGTTGTCAGTTTCAACGCCGTGCGATGGGGTAGGGAGCGCGGCGTCGACCATTGCAGTGTCAGGAGATCCACATGCCAGCCAAGCGCTTCGGCCGAATGCAGAAGGCGACGGCCATCGTGCCGCTCGCGCTGCTCTCGGCTGCCTGGACCGCGAGCCTCGCCGGAGCCGGCGGCCCGGCCTCCGGGTCCGCGGCCGCCGACCTCGGCCCCAGCT
>JBAUWM010000438.1:0-2439 GCA_049583775.1 Nocardioides sp. | reverse complement strand
GCGGAGCCGTGCCGAATGTCGAGCCCGGTCCGGTGGTGACGGGTGCGTTCATCTCGCCTGCCCGTCGAGGGGCTGAGGTGCGCTGGTCCCTCATGCGCCCTCCGAGCGTGGCGGGACCCCTGCCCCTGGTGGTTGCCCTGCACGGTCACGGCGGCAGTACCGGTCAGCTCATCGGCCCTTCCTGGGATCTCCCCCGGTTCCTCGCTGCCGCCGTCCGCGATGGCGTCCCACCCTTCGCGCTGGCCACCGTCAATGGCGGCAACAGCTTCTGGCATCCGCGCCCGACCGGGGAGGACTCCGGCGCCATGGTCACCGACGAGTTCCTGCCGATGCTGGCCGCCCGGTCCGACGTGGCTCCCGGCCGGATCGGTCTGCTCGGCTGGTCGATGGGTGGCTACGGCGCTTTGCGTCTCGCTGGCCAGCTCGGCCCCGATCGCGTGGCGGCGGTGGTGGCCGGCAGCCCGGGGCTCTACACCGACCCTGAGCTCGCCCACCCCGATGGCTTCGTCGGTGCTGCCGAGTACGAGCAGTTCTCGATCATGGAGTCGCAGACCGACCTCGCGGGCATTCCCGTTCGCATCGACGTCGGCGCCAGCGATCCCTTCTGTCCAGCGGTCCGCGTGTACGTCGCCGGGTTCGCCGACGACGCCGACGTCACCAGCACGTTCGAGCCTGGTTGGCACGCCCTGGGCTACAGCCTGCGGATGCTGCCCGACGAGCTCGCCTTCCTGGGGGCGCGAGTAGCCTCGGACGCGTGAGCGACCTCCACTTCGACGCCTCTCGGCTCGGCGCGAACGCGCTCGACTACACCATCGCGTGGGACCTCCAGCGCGAGGTGCACGCGGGCGTGGTCGACGGAAGTCGCCCCCCGACGGTGCTGTTGCTCGAGCACCCGCCGGTGTACACCGCCGGCAAACGCACCGACCTGCACGAGCGCCCGGCCGACCCGGGCGGCGCTCAGGTGATCGACGTCGACCGCGGCGGCAAGATCACCTTCCACGGGCCTGGCCAGCTGGTCGGCTACCCGATCGTGCGCCTGCCCGACCACGTGAAAGTCGTCGACTACGTGCGGCGCGTGGAGGAGGCGTTGATCCGAGTCTGCGCCGAGCTGGGCGTCGAGACCGCGCGCGTACCGGGGCGTAGCGGCGTGTGGCTGCGGGCCGACGACCGCGGCCCCGAACGCAAGATCGCCGCCCTCGGCATCCGGGTGAGTCGCGGCGTCACCATGCACGGCTTCTCCCTCAACTGCGACGTCGACCTGGCCTGGTACGACCGGTTCGTGCCGTGCGGCATCGCCGACGCCGGGGTCACCACGCTCAGCGCGGAGCTCGGCCGCCCGGTCACGGTGCCCGAGGTACTGCCCGCCATCGAACGGCACCTGCACCACTACCTGGCCTGGACGACGTACGAACCCACGCCCGACTACGAGTCTCGGCCCGAGCCTGGGCGTGTCCCGAGGATCCAGCTGCTCACCCCGTGATGGGGTGGTCGGGTGAGTGATCTCGGCACCCTCGTCATCGAGACGACCGGTCTGCGCAAAGAATTTTACGGTCGCCGCGGTGGCCTGCGCGTGGCCGTCTCCGACCTCGACCTGGCCGTCCCCGCGGGCGGCGTCCACGGCTTCCTCGGCCCCAACGGCTCAGGCAAGACCACCACGATTCGGATGCTCCTCGGGCTGGCTCGGGCGACCAGCGGGCAGATGCGGCTCTTCGGGCAGGACGTGCCCGCACATCTGCCGTCCGTGATCGACCGCATCGGGGCGGTCGTGGAGGCGCCGAAGTTCTCGCCCAACCTGAGTGGGCGCCGCAACCTGCTGCTGCTGGCGCGCGCCATCGATTCGCCGGCCTCGCGGGTCGATGACGCGATCGAGACAGTCGGCCTCGACGGCCGCGACGGAGACCGGTTCAAGGGCTACTCGCTCGGCATGAAGCAACGACTGGCGATCGCTGCCACGCTGCTGAAAGACCCTCAGCTGCTGATCCTCGACGAGCCCACCAACGGCCTCGACCCGGCCGGAATTCGCGAGATCAGGGACACGATCCGCGAGCTAGGCGAGCGCGGTGTCACCGTGCTGCTCAGCTCGCACATCCTGGCCGAGGTGCAACAGGTGTGCACCTCCGCCACCATCATCGGCAACGGCCGACTGCTCGCCTCCGGACCGGTCGACCAGCTGATCGACTCCGGCCCCGCCGCGCATTCTGTCGCGGTGCCCGACGGTGCGGCCGCCCTCGGCGCCCTCGCGGCCGCCGGGCTCACCGCTCGCGCCACCGGTGACGAGCTGCTCGTCGAGACCGACGACCCCGCAGCGATCACTCGAGCGCTTGGGGCAGCTGACATCTGGCTCACCGGACTCGTCTCGCGGCGCCGTGACCTCGAGTCAGTGTTCCTCGAGCTGACTGCTGATGACACGTTGGGTCATACCGAGACAACGAGCGGAGC
>JBAUWM010000437.1:0-2768 GCA_049583775.1 Nocardioides sp. | reverse complement strand
GCGGGGATGGCGGACGGCGTCCAGATCATCGCGTCGACCAGGCCAAGCGCCGCTTTGGTGGCGGCTGGCAGGTCGCTCTCGGGCCAGCGATCGATGGCCTCGAACATCGCATCGTCGGCCCCGGCGTCGATGGCCGCCATGCTGCGGCGTGACGCGCAGAGCCGGCAGTCGTGCTGGCGGGCGCCGCGCAGCCGCACCAGCTCGGTGAGGGTCGGGTCGAGCCCGGCGAGCTTGGCTACCTCGCCCATGAACGCCTCGATCGCTCCCCAGAGATTCGGCACGGGGTGTTCGTCAGCCGGCGGCCATCCCCCGGCAACGAAGAGGGCGTTTAGCGCCGACCGCAGGCGTGGCCACTGGTCGTCGACCCAGATGAGCTGCACCATCGAGAAGGCGGCGTCGCCAGCTGCGGCGAAGAACTCGGCGCGCAGCGCGTCGTCGAGCACCGAGACGTCGGTGGCGAACTGCTCGGCGAACGCCACCACGCGCGGATCTGACTCCAGGTCGAGGGGCAGTCCCGCCGGGCGTCCACCTTCGAGCGCGGCCCAGCCGACCTCCGGCGCATAGGCGACGAGGGCGCCGGCGGCGGGCTGCTCCCAGGCGGATCCAGGCGTCTCAGACATGAGGCTCAGTACGACTTCGGGAGGCCGAGCGAGTGCATGGCCACGAAGTTGAGAATCATCTCGCGGCTCACGGGCGCGATCCGACCGACCCTGGTCGCGACGAGGAGGCCGGCCATGCCGTACTCCTGGCTCGCGCCGTTGCCGCCGTGGGTCTGCACAGCCCGGTCGACGACGTCGCAGGCGGCCTCCGCGGCGGCGTACTTGGCCATGTTGGCGGCGGCACCTGCGGCCATCTCGTCACCCGCGTCGTACAGGGCCGCGGCCTTCTGGGTCATCAGCCGCGCCATCTCGATCTCGATGTGGCTCTGCGCCAGCGGGTGCTGGATCGCCTGGTGCGCGCCGATCGGCACGTCAAAGACGACGCGCTCCTTGGCGTACTCCGTGGCCCTCTCGAGCGCGAACCGCGCCAGGCCGAGCGAGAACGAGGCCGCCATGATCCGCTCGGGGTTGAGCCCGGCGAAGAGCTGCACGAGACCACCGTTCTCGTCGCCCACGAGCGCGTCGGCCGGCAGTCGGATGTCGTCCATGAACACCTGGAACTGGTTTTCGGGCGACACGATCTCCATGGGGATCGCGTTGGCCTCGAAGCCCTCGGCATCGGTCGGGACGACGAAGAGCACCGGCTTCACCTTGCCAGTCTTCGCGTCCTCGGTGCGCGCGACGACGAGCACGTTGTCGGCCTCGTCGATGCCAGAGATCCAGATCTTGCGACCGTTGAGCACCCACCCGTCGCCGTCCTTGCGGGCGGTGGTGGTGATGTTGTGGGTGTTGGTGCCAGCGTCCGGCTCGGTGATCGCGAACGCCATCGTGCTGGTGCCATCACAGAGGCCGGGTAGCCAGCGCTGCTTCTGCTCCTCGGTGCCGTACTTGGTGATCACCGTGCCGCAGATGGCCGGGCTGACCACCATGAGCAGCAACGGACACCCCTGCGCGGCAAGCTCTTCACAGACCGCCGCGATGTCGCCGATACCGCCGCCACCGCCGCCGTACTGCTCGGGGATGTTGATGCCGAGGTAGCCGTTCTTGCCGATCTCGAGCCAGAGGTCGGTGGTCTTCTCGCCTGACCGCGCTTTCGCGGTGAAGTACTCGCGGCCGTACTTGCTCGCCAGCTTCGCGACCTGCTTGCGCAGCTCCTGGCGCTCCTCGGTCTCGGTGAACGTGCTGCTCATTCTGGTCATGACGGGTCTCCCTCTTCTTCGACGACGGCAAGTACTTCGCCGGCAGCCACCTGCGTGCCGGGCTTCACGTTGATCTCGGTGACCACGCCCGCGGTGGGCGCGCTCACGGTGTGCTGCATCTTCATGGCCTCGAGCACCAGCACCTGATCGCCGGCCGCGACCTGCTGGCCGGCCTCGACCGCCACCTTCACCACGGTTCCCGGCATCGGGGCCAGCAGACTGCCGCTCGCGACGGCGTCCGCCGGGTCGACGAACCGCGGAACTTCTCGTAGCCGGACGTGGCAATCGGGTCCGTCGACGTGGATCTCACGTGGGGCACCGGGGCTCGGCGCCGCGATCTGTACGTTCCAGTACGTTGCGACACCGTCGACCGCCAGCCCCACGTTCGTGGACGAGGCCGAGAGCACCTCGTAGCCCTCGATGCGGTAGCCGTCACGGTCACCCCACCACGCCACCTGCTCGACGGTTCCTTCCGCGACCTCGAGCTCGGTGACCTGCGGCTGACTCGGCACGTTGCGCCAAGCGACCGGGAGTCCACGCTGCACGGTGCGAGCGGCAACCGCGTGCTCGGCCAAGGCGATCGCAGCGGCGACGCTAGCAGCGGCGGAGCCGGGCGGCGCTGGCGCCTCGTGCTCGTCGAGGAAGGCGGTGCTGACACGCCCGGCCAAGAAGTCGTCCGAGAGCAGGACGCCGACCAGCTGGTCGCGGTTGGTCGTCAGGCCGTGGATGCGGCTGCGCCTCAGCACACCGGCGAGCTTCCGCGCAGCGGCCGCCCGGGTGGCCTCGGCAACGATCACCTTGGCGAGCATCGCGTCGTAGTGCGTGCTCACCTCGGACCCCGACTCGAAGCCGGTGTCGACCCGGATGCCTGGCCCGGTCGGGATCTCGAACGTGGTGAGTCCACCGCTCTGCGGCTGGTAGTCGGCGGCCGGATCCTCGGCGTAGAGGCGGACCTCGATGGCATGGCCCC
>JBAUWM010000436.1:0-14289 GCA_049583775.1 Nocardioides sp. | reverse complement strand
GGAGCCGAGGAGGCCGCCTTGGCGTTCGACGGCGCCGTGCGCCGCCTCGCCAACCCGCCGACCGGCGACCTGTTGGTGGTCGACATCGGAGGTGGCTCGACCGAGTTGATCCTCGGCACGGTGGCCGCCGGACCGACGGCGGCGCACTCGATGGACATCGGCTCGGTACGCCTGCACGAGCGCCACATCACCAGTGATCCGCCCACCGCCGACGAAGTCGCAGCCGTGCTCGCCGACATCGACGCCGCCCTCGACGCGTGCCCGGTCGATCCTGCGGCGGCCGCTGCGGTCATCGGTGTCGCTGGCACGGTCACGACGATCGCGGCCGGTGTGCTCGACCTTCCGGCCTACGACCGCGAGGCGATCGACCAGCAGGTGCTGCAGGTTGTCAGGGTGCGCGAACAGGTCGGCCGGCTCGTGGCCATGAGCGTCGAGCAACGCCTCGCACTTCCGTGGATGCACCCGGGGCGCGCCGACGTCATCGACGCGGGCGCGCTGATCTGGGCGCGCGTGCTCGAACGCTCGCGAGTGTCGACGGTGCTCGTCTCCGAGTCCGACATCCTCGACGGGATTGCCTGGTCGCTGGCGTGAGTGAGCATCTGGAGGCGCTCGACAGGCGCATCTGTCACTGTCGCAAGTGCCCGCGCTTGGTGCGCTGGCGTGAGCAGGTGGCTCGCGAGAAGCGGGCTGCTTTCGCCGACGAGACCTACTGGGGCCGTCCTGTGCCGGGCTTCGGTGCTCACGAGCCGCAGGTGCTGATCGTCGGTCTCGCTCCTGCAGCCCACGGCGCGAACCGCACGGGACGCGTCTTCACTGGCGATCGCTCGGGTGACTGGCTGTTCGCCTCCCTGCACCGGGTGGGGATCGCGAACCAAGCGACCAGCACCCACGTCGACGACGGCCTGCGCCTCGAGGGGACGCGCGTGCTGGCGGCCGTGCGCTGTGCGCCACCGCAGAACAAGCCCACTGCTGCAGAGATCGAGCGCTGCACGCCGTGGCTCGATCGTGAGCTGCAGTTGGTCACCCCCACGTTGCGCACGGTCGTGGCTCTCGGTGGGATCGGGTGGGAGTCGTCGTTGCGGGCTGCGCGTCGTGCTGGCTGGGACGTGCCGCGACCCAAGCCGCGGTTCGGGCACGCCACCGAGGCGATCCTGACCGGCCCGGTTCGCGACGTTCTGCTGCTGGGCTGCTACCACCCCAGTCAGCAGAACACGTTCACCGGCCGGCTCACCGAGGAGATGCTGGACGACGTGCTCGGGCGGGCCGCTGCGACAATGCAGGGGTGAGCACCCCCCTCCTGCACGCCATCACCGTCCTCGGGCACGACCGCCCGGGCATCATCGCCGAGACCACCGAGCGTCTGGCCGGTCTCGGGCTGAACCTCGAGGACTCGACGATGACCCTGCTGCGAGGTCACTTCGCGATGATGCTCATCAGCGCCGGTGACGGCGACCAGGCTGCGATCGAGGCGGCGCTGGCGCCGCTGAGTGCCGACGGATCGCTCAGCGTCACGGTGCGTGAGGTGCCGCCCGAGCAGCTCGAGCCGGTCGACGGCACCCCCTGGGTGCTCACCGTGCACGGCGGCGACCGTCCCGGCATCGTCTCTGCCGTCGTGGGTGAGGTGGCGCGGGTCGGGGGCAACATCACCGACCTCACGACCCGGCTCGCGGGCGACCTGTACCTGCTCATCGCCGAGATCGACCTGCCCTCGGCCGCCGACAGCGTCGCGGTCGAGGCAGCCATCAAGGACGTCGCCGCGGGTCTCGGAGTGGGCGCGAGCCTGCGCCCGGTCGAGGCCGACGATCTGTGAGCCGCTTGCTCGACTGGACTGAGGCCGAGCTGGGGGTGACCGGCCGGGTGCTCGAGGTGGTCCGTGCTCCGGCCATGGTGCTCTCGACGCTGGGAGAAGCCGTCGACCCGACGTCGGCGGACGTCGTGCAGCTGGCCGCCGACCTCGTGGCGACCATGCGCGTCAGCCCGGGCTGCGTGGGCTTGGCGGCGCCCCAGGTGGGTGTGGGGGCACGGGTGTTCAGTGTCGACGTGTCGGCGCACCCCAAGACGCGAGAGCACCACGGCACATTCGTGCTCTGCAACGCCGAGGTGCTCGAGTCGTCGCGCAATGAGAAAGCCCGGGAGGGTTGCATGAGCGTGCCCGACCTGACCGGCGACGTGAAGCGTGCCTCCCGACTGGTGGTCCGAGGTCAGCTGCCCGGCACGGGTGAAGAGGTGACGGTGACAGCGAACGCCTTCGAGGCGCGAGCGCTGCAGCACGAGATCGACCACTGCGCGGGTCTGCTGTTCCTCGATCGTGTGGCGGGCGCGCACGCCGTCTACGCTCGCCAGACCTACTTGTAGGCCCCTGTATCCCAACCGGTAGAGGAAGTCGCCTTAAAAGCGATTCAGTCTGGGTTCGAACCCCAGTGGGGGCACGACTTGTGTTCAGGTCGACCTGAAGTTGCAAGATGGCGTCATGAGCGCCCACCAGCATGGCCAGGACGGCCACGACATCTCCCTTGCAGACATGTTCACCGAGACCTTCTGGGACGAGCGGTACGCCAGCTCGACCCGGATCTGGTCGGGTAAGCCCAACGTCCGGCTCGTCGAGCAGGTGGCGCCACTCACGGTCCCCGCGGGCGGCACGGCCCTCGACGTCGGCTGCGGGGAGGGTGCCGACGTCGTGTGGCTGGCCCAGCAGGGCTGGCAGGTGACGGGGGTCGACGTCTCGGGTGTGGCGCTCGAGCGAGCCGAGCAGCACGCCGTCGACGCGGGCGTGGGGGAGCGCACGTCGTGGGTGCGCGCCGACCTCTACGCCGGCGACCCATTGCCCACCGGCAACCAGCTGGTGACGTCGTCGTTCATGCACGTGCCGCCCGAGTCGTTCGAACGCGTCTACAAGGCCGTCGCTGACGCCGTTGGCCCCGGCGGAACTCTGGTCGTGCTGGCTCACCATCCGGCCGACGCGCACCTCGGCATCCGCAACCCAGAGCTGAATGCGCTGCTCTTCGCTCCCGACGCTGTGGTCGACCTGCTCGACCCTGCGGAGTGGGACGTCCACCCCAGCGAGCCAACCCGCGAGATGGAGCACGACGGCCGCACCCTCACCCTCACCGAGACTGTCGTGCGGGCGGTGCGGCGCGGCTAGGACTCGGGCTGGTCGTCGGTCCAGATGCCGAGCTTGCGGCCGATCTCGTCGGCGAGCTCGCCAGCGTAGACGGCGCTGAGGTGGCCACGATCGCGGTAGGGGAGCACGTCGCCGATCACGACGGGGCACTGGTTCTGCCAGCACAACCACGGCACTGGGTTGATCACCTCGGCGCCCGTGCGCTCAGCTCCGGCCACCGAAGCTTCGGAGTCGAGCTCTTGGGCCTCGATCGGGGTGAACATGCAGTCGCCGAGGTCAGGGCTGCCGGTGGTGAGGCAGTCGCCGGGCTCCGCCGCGGCCTTCGGCACGTCACGCAGCAAGACCACACGCTCGCTCACCTCGGCCAGCCGAGTGAAGATGTCGGCGAAGCCTTGCTCAGTGAGCGGGATCCGGTCGGGGTCGCCCTGCTTGACCTGCGCGTCGCCGTCGAAGATCACCGGGTTGGGACCACTGGTGGCCACCACGACGATGTCGGGCGCGAGCTCGGCGATCTGGTCGACGGCCCAGTCACGGAACTCGGCGCACTCATCCCACGGCCCCATCGGCGTCGACGTGTCGACGTCGCTGATCACCAGGTCGGCAGCGGTGCAGTTCGGCTTGACCAAGTAATAGGTGGTGTAGCCCTCGCGGGTGCCGATCTCCTCGAACGCCGGGATCCACATGCGGCCATGGGAGTTGCCCAGCACAACGATCGAGCGGTCTGCCTCGGTGTCGCCGCCGGGGCAGAGCGTGCGCACGTTCTCGCCGTAGTCGCAGTCGCCCACGCTCGGCACGTCGTCACGCAGCGAGAGCAGGCTGGGCCGCAATACGCGCGGGATCTCACGGCCCTCGCGCGCCGCCTCGACCGAGGCCTGCACCAGCGCGATCGTCTCGTTGCGGCTGACCGTGACGCCCGGCAGGTCGCCTACCCCGGAGTTGGCAATCGTGATGGCTTCGCCGTCACCGCCCACCTGGCTCTGGCCGTAGGCGTTACCGAGCACGCACGAGACGGCCACCAGCGCGACCGAAGCGGGGTAGAGCGCGAGCGCCCGGGGGCGGGTGAAGCGGCGCGGGCTACGAAAGGGTGTCTCGACATAGCGGTAGGTCACCCCGGCAAGCCCGAATGTCGCAGCCACTGCCACGACGGCCTGGCCAGGGGAGAGTGCGGCGCCCTGGCTGAGCTGGGGGATGACGAGCAGTGGCCAGTGCCAGAGGTAGAGCGAGTACGACCAATCCCCGATCAGTCGCATCGGGCGGGTGCCCAGCGCCCGGATCGGCAGCGGCTCCTCGGCGTGCCCACCGGCCCCGGCCAGCAAGACGGCGGCCGAGCCGAGCACGGGGAGCAGCGCCGCGGTGCCGGGGAACGGGGTCGATTCGCCGTAGTTGAGGCAAGCGATCACGATCGCGCCCAAGCCGGTGCAGGCCAGTAGCCCACGCAGTGCCGAAGACATCCGAGCGGCCACCGCTCGCGCCACCAGAGCGGTGAGGGCCCCGATTGCGAGCTCCCAGGCCCGTGCGGGAGTCGAGAAGTAGGCCGAGGTCGGGTCGTTGCCGGTGAGCAGGACGCCGTAGACGAGGCTGGCGGCGCCGACCACCAGCAGCACCCAGAACACGGACAGGCGCGGCAGCGCTTGGCGCGGAGCGGCTCGGTCGCCCGCGGGACGGCGTCGGCTGGCCAGCCAGACGCAGGCCAGCAGGATCAGCGGCCAGGCGAGGTAGAACTGCTCCTCGACCGCGAGCGACCAGTAGTGCTGCAGCGGGGAGGGCCCCTCCTCCTGGGCGAAGTAGTCGGTGCCCACGGACGCAAACCGGACGTTGGCGGCGAAGAACGTGGCCCAGAGGGCGTCCTTGACCACCTCGAGGGCATCCACAGCGCTGATCCAGATCAGCGAGCCGACCAGCGTCGCGAGGGTGACCAGGGTGGCCGCCGGCAGGATTCGCCGGGCACGCCGGGCGTAGAACTCGCGCACCGAGAAGCGGCCGTCGCGGTCGATCTCTCGGAAGAGGAGTTGAGAGATCAAGAAGCCGGAGATCACGAAGAACACGTCGACCCCGACGAACCCGCCGGGAAGGAACGTGACACCGGCATGTCCGGCGATGACCGTCAGGACGGCGATGGCTCGTAGGCCCTGCACGTCACCACGGAAGGTCGACGGAGCCGCGGCAGCGCCAGCGATGGCGCGACTTGCTCCTGGGCGCGTCATCGCCCCCCTTCCGTCACAGCTTTCGCAGGTTATCAAGGGGTGCTGGGGCCTCGGTAAATCCACGCCGAGCAGGGGAACTACCGGGGCACCGCTAGCGTTGGAACATGTACGGAGCCCTCTAGACTGGCTCCAGGCCACCCACGGCCTCCAAGGAGGAGACCATGCAGAGCAACAACCCGGTGTTCCGGCGCTCGGAGGAGTTCAACCGGGCCGGCGCATCGAGCCAGACCTACACCGGATACGGCAACCCCGCGACCTGGTCGAACGGTCAGCCCGGGCAGCAGTCCGCGCCGCAGGGCTACGAGGGCTACGGGCAGACGCCCCAGGCCCCCACCTCGACCGGTCCCATGACGATCGACACGGTCGTCCAGAAGACCGCCATCTCGCTGGGCGTCGTGATCATCACGGCCCTCGCGACGTGGATCCTCACCCCTGACATCTCGCTGTCCAACACCGACCTCGCACCGCTGTTCGCAGCGCTGACGGTCGGTTCGCTCGGCGCGTTCGCGCTGTCGATGGTCAACTCGTTCAAGCGCGAGATCAGCCCGGCCCTCGTGTTGCTGTTCTGTGCGTTCGAAGGCGTCGCGCTCGGTGCCCTGAGCAAGGTGTTCGACGCTCAGTTCGCCGACCCGATCGTCGTCCAGGCCGTGATGGGCACGTTCGCCGCCTTCGCGGGCACGCTGGCCGCCTACAAGTACTTCAACATCAAGGTCAGCGCGAAGTTCCAGATGTTCGTGATCGCCGCCATGTTCGGCATGGTCGGTCTCGGCCTGATGGAGATGGTGCTCAGCCTGTTCAACGCCAACGTCGGACTCTTCGGCTTCGGCACCCTGGGCCTGCTCATGTCGGTTGCCGGGCTGGTGCTCGGAATCTTCATGCTGATCCTCGACTTCGACTTCGTCGAGAAGGGTGTCGCCAACGGCATCCCGGAGAAGGAGTCGTGGCGCGCAGCATTCGCGATGACGGTCAGCCTGGTCTGGATCTACACCAACCTGCTCCGCATCCTGGCGATCCTGCAGCAGGACTGACCAACAGCGTCACCACACAGCTACGTCAGACAGCGGCCTCGGACTCAGTCCGGGGCCGCTGTTGCGTGCTCAGAGGTCTCCGGGGCTTCGGCCTCGGTCTGCGGACGACGACGCCGGCGGCGCAGCTCGACCCAGCGACCGCGGACGCCGAGGCCGCGACCAGCCACCTCGGTGCCGTCGAGCTCGGTGCCCTCCTCGTTGACCGCGCGAATCGCGGCGCGCGGCAGCGGGAGCACGCCCTCGCCACGGTAGGCCTCGGGGAGCGCTTCGTCGTCGGGGGCGAGGTCGAGCGCGGCCAGCAGGGAGGGCAGCAGCAGACGCGACAGGGCGGCATACCCCGTGGCCGACGGGTGGAACTGGTCGGGTCCGAACAGCAGCGCAGGCGCAGCCTCGAACTCCGGACCCAGGATCGGGCCGAGCGACACCGTGCGTCCGCCCTCGTCGATGAACGCGATCGTCTGACCAGCGGCGAGCCGGCGCGACCAGGCGCGGGCAATCTGCCTGAGAGGCGGCGCGATCGGCTTGATCGTCCCGAGGTCGGGGCACGTGCCGACGACGACCCTGACGCCGGCGTCGCGAAGCCGACGTACCCCCTCGGAGAGCTGGGCGACCGACTGCGAGGGTCGGACCAGCTCCTTGACGTCGTTCGCGCCGATCAGGATGAGTGCGACGTCCGGCTCGATCGGCAGTGCGGTGTCGATCTGGGCCTTGAGGTCGGCTGTCACGGCACCGACGACGCAGAACGTGCGCAGGTAGACCCGCCGGTCACCCTGCGAGGCGACGCCGCTGGCCAGCAGTGCACCCGGCGTCTCCTCCACCCGGTCGACGCCGTAGCCGGCGGCGCTCGAGTCGCCGAAGAGCGCGATCTTCAGCGCTGGTCCTGGCCGACCGCGGCCATACCAGCCGGTGGGGTCGGGAACGGGGTCCGGCGAGGTCTCCCCGATGGTCCTGCGGGCGAGCTTTGCCTCGGCCTTCAGCACGGTGAACAGTCCGGCACCGACCACGGAGAGCCCGCCGCCTCCGTACGCCGCGGCGGCCGCGAGCTTGCGTGCTGCTCCGACCTTGCTCATGCGGCAACTCTACGAACGGCGCGCGCGGGGCTACGTTGAGGGGGTGCAGTACGTGAACTCGCTCCTGGACCTGATCGGCAACACTCCTCTGCTCCGGCTGGAGCGCACGCTGGACCGCCCCGACGGGGAGGGTCCGCTGGTGCTGGCCAAGGTGGAGTACCTCAACCCTGGCGGGTCGGTGAAAGACCGGATCGCGAGCCGGATGATCGAGGCCGCGGAGGCTTCCGGCGAGCTGCAACCGGGCGGCACGATCGTCGAACCGACGTCCGGCAACACCGGCGTGGGGCTGGCGATGGTGGCGCAGGCGAAGGGCTACAAGTGCATCTTCGTGTGCCCCGACAAGGTGAGCGAGGACAAGCGCAACGTGCTCAAGGCCTACGGCGCCGAGGTCGTGGTGTGCCCGACCGCAGTTGCACCGGAGCACCCGGACTCCTACTACAACGTCTCCGACCGGCTCTCCTCGCAGCCGGGGGCCTGGAAGCCCGACCAGTACTCCAACCCGCACAACCCGCGCTCGCACTACGAGACCACCGGCCCGGAGATCTGGGCCCAGACCGAGGGACGGATCACCCACTTCGTCACCGGCATGGGCACCGGCGGCACGATCAGCGGCGTCGGGCGGTACCTGAAGGAACGCAGCGCTGAACGTGGGGGGCCAGCACTCAAGGTCATCGGCGCCGACCCCTCGGGCTCGGTCTACTCGGGGGGCACCGGCCGCCCCTACCTCGTGGAGGGTGTCGGCGAGGACTTCTGGCCAGAGACCTACGACCGCTCGATCGCCGATCGTGTCATCGAGGTCTCGGACGCCGACAGCTTCGCCTTCACCCGCCGTCTCGCGCGGGAGGAAGCGCTGCTCGTCGGTGGCTCCTCGGGCATGGCCGCGTTCGCGGCCCGGCAGCTGGCGCACGAGCTGGCCGGAACACCGGAGGGGCGCGATGCAGTGATCGTGGTCCTGCTGCCCGACTCGGGCCGCGGCTACCTCACCAAGGTGTTCAACGACGACTGGCTCGGCCAGTACGGCTTCGCGTCGGGCGGCCCGGCCAAGGTGCAGACCGTGGGCGAGGTGCTGCGCGGCAAGTCGGGGGTGCTGCCTGAGCTGGTGCACACGCACCCGAGCGAGACCGTCGCCGAGGCAGTGGCGATCCTGCAGGAGTACGGCGTCTCGCAGATGCCAGTCGTGCGAGCCGAGCCGCCGATCGTCGCCGCGGAGGTGGCGGGGTCCGTGTCCGACCGCGGACTGCTGGACGCGCTCTTCGCCGGAAACGCGCGACTGACTGACCCGGTCGAAGACCACATGTCGCCGCCGCTGCCCACGATCGGCTCGACGGAGGAGGCCTCCGACGCAGTGAGCCTGCTCGAGTCGGCCGACGCCGTGCTGGTGCATGAGGACGGCAAACCGGTCGGCGTCCTGACCCGGCAAGACCTCTTGGCCTACCTGGCGCGCTGACGTCGACGGCCCCAGGCCCTAGGATGAGAACACGTTCTAGTTTCGCCGAGGTCGAGGAGCACGTCGCATGACGGCCACACCTGCCATCGAGGGCTGGTTCACCACCGGCTCCGCCCCTGCGTTGATCGGGTCGCGGTGCACCACGTGCACCTCGACGTACTTCCCGCCCACGGGCGGCTTCTGCCGCAACCCGGCGTGCGACGGCGACGACTTCGAGCAGGTCGAGCTGTCGCGCCGAGGCCGGATCTGGAGCTACACCGACGCGCAGTACCAACCGCCTGCCCCCTACATCGCGCCGCACGCCGAGGGCGAGGCCTACGTGCCGTTCGCGCTGGTGGCGGTCGAGCTCGCCGAGGGCATGGTGGTGCTCGGCCAGGCTGCCGAGGGCTACGGCGTTGCTGACCTGAAGGTCGGCGCCGAGGCTGAGGTCGTCGTCGAGACGCTGTACACCGATGCTGACGGCGCGCGCTCCATCTGGCGCTGGAAGCCAGTGATTGAGATGGGTCAGGAGGTCGACCAGTGAGCAACAACGACGTGGCCGTTGCTGGGGTCGGCATGCACCCCTGGGGCAAGTGGGGCAAGAACTTCGTCAGCTACGGCGTGCACGCGGCTCGAGCGGCGTTGGCTGACTCGGGCATCCCGTGGACCGACGTCGACTACATCGTCGGTGGCGAGACCGTGCGCAACGGCTACGGCGGCTACGTCGCCGGTGCCACCTTCGCCCAGGCACTCGGCTGGAACGGCGCCCGGGTGGCCACCTCCTACGCCGCCTGCGCCACCGGCGCCCAGGCGATCGACACCGCGCGGGCGCGGATCCTCGCCGGCCTGTGTGAGGTCGCACTCGTGGTGGGTGCCGACACGACGCCCAAGGGCTTCCTCGCGCCCAACGCCGGCGAGCGCTGGGACGACCCTGACTGGCTCCGGTTCCGCCTGCTCGGCATGACCAATCCGGCCTACTTCGCGCTCTACGCCCGGCGTCGGATGGACCTCTATGGGGCCACCCAGGAGGACTTCGCCGCGGTCAAGGTGAAGAACGCCAAGCACGGACTCTCGAACCCGAACGCGCGGTACCGCAAGGAGGTCAGCGTCGCCGACGTGATGAGCAGCGCCGTGGTCTCCGACCCGCTGCACCTGCTCGACATCTGCGCGACCTCCGACGGTGCAGCCGCGGTCGTGCTCTGCAGTGTCGAGTACGCGCGCCGCATGGGCCTCGACAAACCGGTGCGCGTCTCGGCGGTCTCGACGGTGACGCCGACCTTCCCGAACACGGTCATGGACATGCCCAACCTCTCGACCGACCCCTCGGCCGTGGTGGGCGTCCCCGAGCTGACGTTCAAGGAGTCGATCGGCCGTGCTGCCTACGAGGAAGCCGGCATCTCACCCGAAGACGTCGACGTGGCCGAGGTCTACGACCTCTCGACCGCGCTCGAGCTCGACTGGATCGAGGACTTGGCGCTCTGCAAGCGCGGCGAGGCCGAGACCTTGTTGAGGGCTGGCGACACCTCGCTCGGTGGACGGATCCCGGTGAATCCCTCGGGCGGCCTGGCCTGCTTCGGTGAGGCGGTTCCCGCTCAGGCGCTGGCACAGGTCTGCGAGCTCACCTGGCAGCTGCGTGGCCAGGCGGGCGACCGTCAGGTCGAGGGCGCCAAGGTCGGCATCACCGCCAACCAGGGCCTCTTCGGGCACGGTTCCTCGGTCCTGCTGTCGGTCTGAGGCGCCACGCCATGTCGTTCGTGCTGGTCGAACGTCTCGACCCTGCGGTCGCAGTCGTCACACTGAATCGCCCGGAGCGGATGAACGCGATGGCGTTCGACGTGATGGTGCCCTTCCGAGACGCCCTGAACGAGCTGGCCACCGACAACGCCGTGCGCGCCGTCGTCGTGACCGGGGCCGGCCGCGGGTTCTGCTCCGGCGCCGACCAGGAGTCGGCTGGCGTGCCGCCCGGTGTGGAGGGGCTCGCACCCCCGACCTACGCCTTGCGAGCGATGCAATTGCTCGAGGACGTCGTGCTCACCCTGCGCCGACTGCCTCAGCCCGTGATCGCTGCGGTCAACGGGGCCGCGATCGGCGGCGGGCTGTGCCTGGCGCTGGCGTGCGACCTACGTCTGGCAGCGCCCGGCGCCTACTTCAGGGCGGCCGGCATCAACAACGGACTGACAGCCAGCGAGCTCGGCCTGAGCTTCCTGCTGCCCCGAGCCATTGGCTCCACCCGCGCTGCCGAGCTGATGCTGACCGGCCGTGACCTCCAGGCCGACGAGGCCGAACGTATCGGCCTGGTCTCGGCGGTCCACGACGACGTCGTGGCCGCGGCCGTCGCGATGGGCCAGCGCATCGCCACGTTGTCGCAGCCCGGAATCGAGCTGACCAAGAAGTCGCTCCAGGCCGGCATCGCGGCCACCTCCCTCGAAGCCCACGTCACCTCCGAGGGCCTCGGCCAGCTGTACGTCCGGCTGCTCACCGACAACTTCGAGGAAGCCACTCGCGCCCGCAAGGAAGGTCGCGACCCCGTCTTCCGCGACCGCCGTTGAACAATCGCTCACCAAACTACTGACAGAAGTCTAGTGATCGATCGTGCTCAGGCGGCGTGCCCGGGGCGACCGGGAACTTCCTTCAGTAGTTCGGCGAGGGCAACGACTCGAACAAGCAGGTCGCGGACTTCATCGGTGTGGAACATGACGTCTTCGTAGGTGAAGCGGAGCACGAGCCACCCCGCCGCCACCAGCTGGTTGTAGCGACGAGCGTCGCTGGCCAGGGCAGATCTGGACCCGTGCCACGTGAACGAGTCGGCCTCGAGCACCAGCCAGAGTCGTTGGTCGACCAGGTCGGGTCGAGCCGAGAACTGTCCACAACGGATCGGCACCTGCGGTCGTACCGACAAGCCTGGAACGTCGAGGCACACCGATCGAAGCGCTGACTCGAACGGATTCGCGGCCAGGCCGTCGGCCAGCGAGGCCACTCTTCGCACCTGCGGGGCCCCGGGTCCACGAACACCGTCGGCGACCCGTTCGAGGAGTTGGTGACAGCCGCTTTCGCGGAGCGCCGAATCAGCCACGGCCAGAGCCTCGGCGAAAGGCAGCGTGCGCAGACAATCGAGAAGTGTTCGCTCTGGAGTGGTGACTCCATCGCGCACCTCCATCTCGGCGAGCTCGGCGCGGTGCACGTGGACAAGGTCTCCTCGCGTGCCGAGTTTGCGCCCACGACTCACGGTCACATGGGGGACGCCAGGCACGAACTGCACAGGCCACCCGTGCAGAAGCGCCGCGCTCGTGTGCGACACAGCCCCATGCAGGCGTGCCGCGGCCCGGACCCCCTCGTCCGCCGCGGGCAAGGCGTAGACACCGCGCGCGTCTCGCACAACCTCGCCTCGGGCTACAGCGGTCTCGATGTCGGCGCGTTCGACGACGTGGAGTAGCGCGGCACGCCGCGCAACACCACCGAGTTCGGTGAGCAACTCCACTACTGACATGATGGTCATCCTCCGTGTGAACGCTGGCTCTGCGTACGGCTCATCCACAGGCGAGGAGGCGCGAGTTCGCTTCGGCTACCGTCGACGGGTGCCTGGCCCACCACCTCGTGTGCTCGATCTTTTCGTCGTTCCCGACGTGGTCGAGCCGATCCCGGGTGTGCGGGGCGGCAGTGTGAGGGCGGGCGATCTGGTGCTTTCCCCGGGACGCGACGCCGGCACGGCCACGTGGCTCAACCCCGTTCTTGCGAGACTTGCTGTCCGCCTCGACGAGCAGGCGGCCGGACGACGGGGGTTGCGGGTTGCGATGCCGATCCCGGCCCGCGACGGCAGCTGGGTGGTCGAGGGGTGGGGAGCCAGCCGGTACGAGCCCGAGACCGCGGCATGCCACGACCTCGACGTCATGGTGGCCGCGGGGCGTCTGCTGCACGCGCAGCTCGCGGTCGCTGTGCCGGAGCGGCCGCGCGAGCTCTGCGAGCGGATCGACGGGTGGGGCAGAGCCGAGCGCCTGGCCTTCGCCGACGCAGCGACTCTGGCCACGGTCGCGGCCGACCAACCCGGGAGCAGCCTCGTCCGCCGGGCAGCGGCGCTGCTGGACGACGTCGACCTCGGGCCTGATCAGCTCGTGCACGTCGACCTGGCGGGCAAAGTGCTGCTGGATGCCCTGGGGGCACCCGTCATCCTCGACGTGGTGCCGGCTTGGCGCCCGGTGCTGTGGGCCGAAGCCATCTGCGTGCTGGACAGCGTGGCCTGGTTCGGCGCGCCCGTGTCGGCACTGGGACGGTGGACCTCAGGTGCTGATCGACAAGCGATGCTGCGGGCGCTGATCTTCCGGGTCGTCCACCAACCCGACACAGCGACGGGCTATGAGTCGGTGCTGTCGGTGCTGGCTCGCACGGCAGCCACGTAGACCCAGCGACCGCCCCGCTGCTCGAACGTGCTGCGCTCGTGCAGCTGGTAGGTGGCGCCGTGCAGCTCGTAGTCGGCGGCGAACTCCACCTCGGTGTCGGTTGCCTCGAGCACCTGGAGCCGGGTCCAGCGCACCGCCGGGTCAACACTCACGTCGTCGGGTCGGGTGCGCGGGTGCCACGTGCGGAAGACGTGGTCGACGTCCCCGACCACGTAGGCGGAGTAGCGCGAGCGCATCAGCTGCTCGGGGTTGATCGCCTGCGCTGCCCCGCGATGCAAGCGGCCGCAGCAGTCGTCGTACAACAAGCCGGTGCCGCACGGGCAGTCGTTCTGCAGCTTCACTGGGTGGCGACCCGGTAGACGACATGTAATCCGGGAAGCCCCTTGAGCTCGACCTCGCCCATCGCCACCAGGCGCACGGCTGCGTCATCGTCGAGGTGGTCGTGCACAGCACTGGTGGCCAGCACCTCGCCGCCCGTGGCGAGGTCGCCGACCCGGGCAGCCATCGCGACGTTGCGGCCGTAGTAGTCGCCGTCGCGGCTGATCACGGTGCCGGTGTGGATACCGATACGCACCTTGACCGGGGCGACCACGCGCAGCATCGGGTCGAACGTGCGGCGTAGATCCTTCTGGATGCCGACGGCGGCTCGGCAGGCTGCCTCGGCGTCGCGGAAGGCGACCATGAAGCCGTCACCCGAGGTCTTCACCACCTGGCCACGAAAGTGCTCGACGCGGTTGCGCACCAGTGAATCGTGGGCGGCGAGCACCCGCACCCAGGTGTCGTCGCCGAGCCGCTCGTTGAGGCTCGTGGAGTTCTCGATGTCGGAGAAGAGGATCGTGACGTTGCCGTCGGCGTCGGCCATGGTGACCACCTCGGCTTGCTGCGCTTCGGCCCACGACTGCAGGTCTTCGATCGAGGCTTGGAGCATGCCGCTGAAGCCGTGCTCACGCACCTTGGACGCCGTCCGCACCACGCGCCGCACGGCTCGCTCGGCCGCGTTGGTGGCCGGTCGTGGGCGCAGCGCAGCGGTCAGGTCGAGCTCGAGC
>JBAUWM010000435.1:0-2409 GCA_049583775.1 Nocardioides sp. | reverse complement strand
GCGAGCGCCAGCGAGCGTCGTCGAGACCGGGTGAGCCGAGTGGCGTGGTCGTGTGGGTTGCGGGGGTCTCGACGACGCCGTCGCTCGTGCCTCGCTCCGGCTGCTCGACCACCGGCACGACGACGCTGGTGGTCGAGCAGCGAGCGCTAGCGAGCGTCGTCGAGACCCGGTGAGTCAAGCGGCGCGGTCGTGTGGGATGCGGGGGTCTCGACGACGCCGTCGCTCGTGCCTCGCTCCGGCTGCTCGACCACCGGCACGACGACGCCGTCGCTCGCACCTCAGCCCACGCGGGGCCTACAGTGCGGCGGCCACCTGGACGCCCTGCTCGATCGCGCGTCGCGCGTCGAGCTCGGCGGCGACGTCGGCGCCGCCGATCACGTGGCGCCCGGGGGCGACGAGGTCGCGGACTGACTCCTGGCCGGCGCACACCACCACGTGGTCAACCGCCAGCACGTGCGACACCCCGTCGACCGTCAGGTGCAGGCCGACGTCGTCGATGCGGTCGTAGGTCGCGCCGCTCACGTGCACGACGCCTGACTGCTTCAGCACCGCGCGGTGCGCCCACCCTGACGTCTTGCCGAGGCCGATCCCGATCGGCGTGGTCTTGCGCTGCACGAGCGTCACGTGCCGCACGGGGGTGCGTGGCTTGGGGGAGGTGAGCCCCCCGGGGTGGAGCGTCGGGTCGCCGACGCCCCAGTGCGCCATCCAGTCCTCGTCGGTGTCGGCCGGGTCGTGGGTGAGCCAGTGGCTGACGTCGACGCCGATCCCGCCGGCGCCGATCACCGCGACGCGGGATCCGGGCACCGCGCGGCCTGCCAACACGTCGGCGTACGACAGCACGCTGGGGTGGTCGATGCCCTCGATCGCCGGCATCCGCGGCACGACGCCGCTGGCGACGATGACCTCGTCGAAGCTCCTCAGGTCGGCCTCCGTGGCCCGGCTGCCGAGTCGGACGTCGACGCCGAGCACGTCGAGTCGTCGGCCGAAGAAACGCAGCGTCTCGGCGAACTCCTCCTTGCCGGGCACGGCCATCGCGAGTCGGAACTGGCCGCCGATCTCGGTGGCCTGCTCGAACAGGGTGACGGCGAGCCCGCGGTCGGCGGCGGCCTCTGCGGCAGCGAGGCCCGCGGGCCCGGCTCCGATGACGGCCACGGTGGTGGCTCGGCGTGTGGGGCTCAGCACGAGTGTTGTCTCGCGGCAGGCCCGCGGGTTCACCAGACACGACGCGCGACGGTTCTTGAAGACGTGGTCGAGGCACGCCTGGTTGCAGGCGATGCACGTGTTGATCTCGTCGGCCCGGCCGTTCATCGCCTTGTCGACAAAGAACGGGTCGGCCAGCAGGGGGCGGGCCATCGAGACCAGGTCGGCTTCGCCGGAGGCGAGGATCTTCTCGGCGAGGTCGGGAGTGTTGATCCGGTTCGACGCGCACACCGGCACCGACACCTCGGCCTTGAGTCGCGCAGTAGCCGAACGCCAAGCACCACGAGGCACTTGCGTGATGATCGTCGGCACCCGCGCCTCGTGCCAGCCGATGCCGGTGTTGAGCACCGTGACGCCGGCGTCCTCGAGCAGATGGGCCAGCTCGACCACCTCGTCCCAGGTCTGACCGCCCTCGACCAGGTCGAGCAGCGAGATCCGATAGACGATCGGGAAGTCGCCGCCCACGAGTTCGCGCGAGCGCCGCACGATCTCCAACGGGAAGCGCATCCGCTTCTCGGCGGTGCCACCCCACGCGTCTGTGCGGTCGTTGGTGCGGGCCGCCAAGAACTGGTTGATCAGGTAGCCCTCTGAGCCCATCACCTCCACCGCGTCATAGCCCGCCTTCACGGCCAGCGCCACCGAGGCCGCGAACGCGGACGCAGTCCGGTCAACTCCTCGGGTCGACAGCGCGCTCGGTCGGAAGGGGGTGATCGGGCTCTTGCGAGCGCTCGCCGAGACCGAGAACGGGTGGTAGCCGTAGCGGCCCGCGTGCAGCACCTGGAGCGCGATCGCGCCACCCTCCTCGTGCACAGCTGCGGTGACGTCGCGGTGCCGCATGGCGTGCAGCCGGCTCGACATCTCCGAGGCCAGCGGCTTGAGCCAGCCGCGCTTGTTGGGGGAGTACCCGCCGGTGATGATCAGGCCGACGCCACCGCGCGCCCGCTCGGCGTAGTAGGCGCCCAACTCGTCGAGGTGGCGAGCGCTGTCTTCCAGGCCGGTGTGCATCGACCCCATCACCACCCGGTTGCGCAGGGTGAGTGAGCCGAGCGTGATCGGCTCGAGCAGGTGGGGATAGGTGGCGTTGCTGTTCATCGGTGTGCCTCCAAGTACTCGGTGAGCCACGTGATCCACGTCTGCTCCATGAGGATGCCGCCGCGCAGCACGAGGTAGTGGTCGAGATCGATCCCGCTCAACGAGCGGGTGTTGGGG
>JBAUWM010000434.1:0-3913 GCA_049583775.1 Nocardioides sp. | reverse complement strand
CCGGAGCGAGGTACGAGCGATGGCGTTGTCGAGACCCCTGCAGCCCGTGTAGCGACCTTGTTCGGCATGCGGGTTCTCGACGACTGTGAGTGTTCGGGTGGCTGGCCTGGGGCTGGCTGGCAGGGTGGCGCTGGTTCCTGGGGCTGGGTGTGACTCTTCGACGACGTGACCCCATCGTGGGTGTCCTCCGAGCGATGTGTCCGCCTGGTTCTGGGGGCCGGCGTCGGCCCTGGCCCACCGCGATGGCTTGATAAGAAGCATGTCCAACCGCGTGCGGTTGTGGCTCCTCACAGTGATGCCTCGTAGTGACTCTTCTCCCGGGCCGACGCCGGTCACGACGTCCCACCCGATGAAGAGGAGACACCGCAGTGCCCATCGTTGCAAACACCTTTAGATACCTCGTGGGGGTCGATACCCACGCTGCGTCCCACACCTTCGCAGTCATCGAGTGCCCCACAGGGGCGCTGGTCGCCCAGGCGACCTTCCCCACCACCCCAGCCGGACTGGCGCGCGCGGTGGCCTGGATCCAACGCCGCACTCTGCCGGGAACCGGTGGGGATCTCGACCCGGTCCTGATCGCGGTCGAGGGCACCGGCTCCTACGGTTCGGTGCTGTGCCAGCACCTGGCCGATACCGGATTCCGTGTCGTGGAAGCCCCGACCCCGACCCGCTCTGGTGGGCGAGGCAAAACCGACGATCTCGACGCCGTGGCAGCGGCCCGTTCAAGCCTGACCACCGAGATCACCAAGCTCCGTGATCGTCGCGGCACGAGGACCGAGAACGACCAACTCCGCGTCGCGCTCGCGATCTTGACCACTGCACGCGAGCAGGCCAACACCGAACGTCTACGCGCGATCAACGCCCTGACCGCACTGGTCCGAACCCACGACCTGGGCCTAGATGCCCGCCGTGCACTGAGCAGCAAACAGATCGATCAGATCACTCGCTGGCGCCCACGCCACGAACCCCTGGGCCCAGCAACCGCCCGCGCTCGAGCCGTCCGCCTCGCACGCCGCATCGTCGAGCTCGAGCAAGAACTCCACGAGAACCGCGACCAGATCAACACCCTGATCAACACCCACGCACCCGCCCAGGCCGCCGCTCTCCTGGCCACCAACGGTGTCGGCCCGGTCGTCGCGGCCGTCGTGCTGGTGGCCTGGGGACACCCGCACCGGATCCGCAGCGAAGCAGCCCTCGCGATGATCGCCGGCACCGCCCCGATCCCAGCCTCCTCGGGCAACACCATCCGCCACCGCCTCAACAGCGGCGGAGACCGACGACTGAACAAAGCGATCAACACCATCGTGCTGACCCGGCTACGCCTCGACCCGGCGACCCGGACCTACCTCGAACGTCGACGAGCAGAAGGCAAAACCGACCGAGAGATCCGACGCTGCCTAAAGCGCTACATCACCCGACAGCTCTACCGAACCCTCACAGCCATCGAAGACGACCCCTCCACGATCACCAACGCCCACCAAGCGGCCGCTTGACACACATAGAAGCATCGCTCGCTGGCGCTCGCTGCTCGACCACCGGAGAGAAGCGAGGCACGAGCGCCGGCGTCGTCAAGACCCCCGCGGGATCAGCGCACCTCTCGGCTCGCTGCGTCTCGATACGCCGCTCGTCCCTCGCGGCTACTCGACGACCGAAGCTAGCGGATGGTGACTTGGCGGTTGGCGAGGCCGGCGCGGGCGGCGCGCTGCTCGGCGGTGAGAGGGCTGGTGTCGGCCATCGCCTCGTCGAGCGCCTTCTTGAAGGCGGCGGCCGGTTCCTCGAGCACCTCGGCACCAGTGCCGACCTCGAGGTCCCACACCGGGGCGAGAAGACCGTGGGCACGGAACATGCCGACCAGGCGCGCGTCGGGCACGATCACGTCGGCGCCCGAGGCGTGCAGGCGCGACAGAGCGTCGAGCAGCTGGTCCTCCGGTTCCGGCATCACCCAGCGCAGGTGCTCCTTGGTGCCGACGTTGGTCCAGTAGGCCGCCTCCACCGAGCTGAGCCGCGACGTCGGCGTGGCCGATTCGTTGGCCTGCTCGAGAGCCCCTTCGAGACCTTCTTGGTCTTCGACGTCGGCGAGCCAGTAGCCAAAACCTTCGTGCACCGTGACGTCGAGGCTGGTGTTGGTCACGAGGTCCTGCAGACGCGGGCCGGGACCGGGAGGGGCGGTGAGTCCGATGACATCCGGGTCGGAGGCGAGGGCCTTCTCGAGCACCGCCGCCAGGTCGCGCGAGGGGTCGCCGTAGTTGTGCTGCACCTGGAGGCCGAGCCAGACCTGGCCGGAGTCACGCGACATCGCCGGCGCGGCCATGGGCAGCAGCGAGCAGAGCTGCACCGTGCGGTCCGAACCCTTGATCTGGAGTGCGGCGGTGGCTGCGGGCACGAGCTCGCGCATGGCGACGAGGTCGCACTCACCGGCCAGACCCTCGAAGGGGCGGGCCACGTAGACCTCGGCTCCACTGGTGCCGCCGTGGCAGGCCTTGTAGCGCTTGCCGGAGCCACACGGGCACGGCTGGCGCGGGCCGACCTCGCCGTCCTGCAGGGGGGCCTGATCGCGGGTCTTGGTGCGGGACTTCTTGGCCATGCGGGCGAACCTACCGGCCGAGCTGCTCCAACATGTAGGCCGGGCGGTCGGTGATCACGGCCTTCACGCCGAGCGACTGGCACAGCTCGAGATCACTCAGGCTGTTGACCGTCCAGACGTGCACGTCATGACCCGAGCTCGCGATCCGCTTGGCCAGCTTGGGGTTCTCGCGCAGCATCGCGATGCCTGGCCCGACCAGCCAGTCGTCGCCGATGACGCGTCGCAGCATGGTCCAGGTCTGAGCCTTGTCGATCAGTTGCACGAGCCGCACGTTCGGCGCCGCGCGCTCCACGCGCTGCAGGGCGGTGAAGGAGAAGCTCATCACCCGCACCGGCGAGTCGGCGGTCGTCCAGCCGAAGTCGCCCAACATCTCGACCAAGCGACGTTCGACAAGCCCCCCGAAGCGCGTGGGGTGCTTGGTCTCGATCGCCACCTCCACCCGGCGGTCGAAGTCGGCAGCGGTCTCGAGCAGCTTGCGCAGCGTGAGGACGCCGTCGAGGGTTTCGTCGCGATCGGGCGCTTCGTCGTCGAGGTCGGCCCAGGGGTTCTTCCACGACGCGAAGTCGAGCTCGTTGAGCTCGGCCAGGTTCATCGTCGACACCAGCCCCTGGGTGCTGGCGGTGCGGATGAGCGAGCGGTCGTGCACGCAGACGAGGTGGCCGTCAGCTGTCAGGCGGACATCGCACTCCAGGCCATCGGCGCCGGCCTCGAGTGCTGCCAGGTAGGCGCCGAGCGTGTGCTCGGCGTTGTCATGACTGGCGCCTCGGTGAGCAACCACCTGGGGCGACTGGGCCGACATGGGTCCATCGTGCCGGATGCCGACGGGTTCGTCAGTGTGACTCGAGCGTGAGGTTCAACCCTGGTCTCGCAGGTAGCGACCGAAGTGGGGCACCGTGAACGCGATTCGTCCACGCTCGCCGGAGTAGATCAGCCCTTTCTTGAGCAGGGCGTCGCGCGCCGGCGAGAGTGCCTGCGGTTTGCGGCCGAGGGCGTAGGCCACATCGGCCGTGGCCACCGCGCCGGTTGGGTCGGGGGCGTGTTCGCTGAGGGAAACGTCGGCCATGGCGCGCAGGTAGTCGCGCTCGGCGGGTGTGGCGCGCTCGTAGCGACTGCCGAAGAATCCGACGCCGAGCTCGCGGCGGGCTTCAGGCTCGGCGACCGCGACGTCAGCCTCGGTGATGGGGCTGCCGGGGGCGAGATCCCAGACGGTCTTGCCGTAGGCCTGGATGAAGTAGGGGTAGCCACCCGTGGCCTCGTAGAGGGAGGCCAAGGCGTCGTCGGTGAACGCGGCGTCCTCCTCGGCGGCGGGCGCCGTGAGCGCGCGATCGG
>JBAUWM010000433.1:0-3624 GCA_049583775.1 Nocardioides sp. | reverse complement strand
CGTCATCGTGCGTTGGCGATTCATTTCGACTGAGTGCTTTCCATGCGGGGGAGGGTGAATGTGAGACTAGTCGGGTGCCCGCAACCTCCCCGCAGGACGTGCTCGCTGCCGGTGTCGTCGTGTTCCGTCCGGGCCGACGCGTGCTGCTGGTGCACCGACCCAAGTACGACGACTGGTCGTTTCCGAAAGGCAAGCTCGACCGCGGTGAGCACGCCGTCACGGCGGCAGTGCGCGAGGTAGCTGAGGAAACCGGACTGCACGTGCGGCTCTGCCTGCCGCTGGCCAGCCAGCGCTATCCGATCGCGGGTGGCCGGTCGAAGTTGGTGAGCTATTGGAGCGGTCGCGTTGTCGGCGACGACGACGTCAGCGGCTACGTGCCCAACGACGAGATCGGCGCAGTGCGTTGGGTCGAGGCCGACGAGGCCGAGTCGCTGCTGACCTACTCGCGCGACGTCGCCACGCTGGCCGAGGCGTTGCGGCGACGCCGTAAGACCCGCGCGGTCGTGGTGCTGCGCCACGCCCCTGCGCGATCGCGCACCGCGTGGCGCGGTGATGATCGCGTCCGCCCACTGCTGGTGGCGGGGCAACACCAGGCCGAGCGGTTGGTGCCGCTGCTGGCGGCCTACGACGTCACGCGCGTGATCAGCTCGCCGAGCCTGCGCTGCGTCCAGACGCTCGAGCCGTTCGTGACCACCACCGGCTGGGAGCGCGACGAGAGGCACAGGCTGTCGGAGGAGGACGTCACCTCGAAGGGCTTGGCCCGCATCGTCGACGACGTGCTCGACGACGTCCGCGGAACCGTCCTGTGCACCCACCGTCCGGTGCTGCCGGGCCTGTTCGACGCCCTCGGTCTGGACGACCCCGGGCTGGCGCTCGGCGAGATGCTGGTGGTGCATCTGCGCAAGAACACCGTGGTCGGCACCGAGCGGCATCTTCCGCGATAACGAGGCACCGTCAACCCCCCGACGGTGATTTCACGTGATCGTCGTCTCACCCCCGGCTGAGCGACGTCGAGTTGGCGGTTCCAGTTCACCCGTCGTTCACCGATGACCACGGAACCGTCTACCTGCCCTCCCCAGACTCCTGGCGTTACCCCGAGACGAAACAGGAGAACGAAGTGAACAGCACTTCCATCCGCCGGCTGCTGGTTCCCGGCATCGCGGCCCTTGCTCTGACCCTCACCGCGTGCGGTGGCGACAACGGCTCGTCCGAGGGCGGCGCCAGTGGCAACGTCGTCGTCGACGGCAGCTCGACGGTGTTCCCGATGAGCGACGCCGCTGCCGAGCTCCTCAACGAGGAGAACCCTGGCGTGAAGGTCACGGTGTCCGAGTCGGGCACCGGTGGCGGTTTCGAGCGGTTCTGCAACGGCGAGACCGACATCTCTGACGCGTCGCGGCCGATCGAGGACGACGAGATCGCCGTGTGCGACGCGAACGGCATCGAGTACACCGAGCTGCAGGTCGCCACCGACGCCCTGACCATGGTCGTGCACCCCGACCTGGACGTCGACTGCCTGACGGTCGACCAGATCGTGGCCCTGTGGGGTCCCGACGCCACGGCGACGAACTGGCAGGACATCGACCCGAGCTTCCCCGACGAGGACATCTCGTTCTTCGGTCCGGGCACCGACTCGGGCACCTACGACTACATGGCCAACGACGTGATCGGCTCGGAGACCGAGAACACGCGTTCGGACTTCGAGTCGTCTGAGGACGACAACGTTCTGGTCCAGGGCGTGGCCGGCACCCCCGGCGCCACGGCGTACTTCGGCTACACCTACTACGAGGAGAACAGCGACTCGTTGAAGGCGCTGTCGATCGACAGCGGCAACGGGTGCGTCGAGCCCTCCGCCGAGACCGCCCAGGCCGGGGAGTACACCCCGCTGGCTCGGCCCCTGTTCATCTACGTGAACAAGGCGAAGTACAACGACAACGCGGCCACCGCCGAGTACGTCGACTTCTACATCGAGAACCTGTCCGACGTGGCCGAGATCGGTCAGTTCATCCCGCTGAGTGACGACCTCTACAGCGAGACCCAGGGCAACCTCGAGGGCATCGCCAGCTGATCGAGCAAAGCGACCTAGGTACTAGATGAGCAAGCACGCGAACGTCGAGGCAGGCCCGTCCGCACGGACGGGCCTGCCCGGCGCCCCCGACCTTCGCCGGCGATCCCGGCCGGGCGAGTCCGTCATCAAGACCGTCCTGATGCTGTCGGCATTCTTGTCGGTGGCGATCACGGTGGGCATCGTCGTCGCGCTGATCCAGCCGGTGATCGACTTCTTCTCCGAGATCCCGGTCGGCGACTTCTTCTCGACCGAGGGGGAGTTCGCTGTCCTCCCGCTGGTGGGCGGAACAGCGATGACCACGGTGATCGCGCTGCTGGTGGCGGTACCGCTGGGTCTCGGGGCAGCCATGTACCTCTCGGAGTACGCGTCCAAGCGTGCTCGCAAGGTGCTGAAGCCGACCGTCGAGCTGCTCGCCGGAGTGCCGTCGGTCGTCTACGGCTTCTTCGCCCTCACCTTCGTCACGCCCACGCTGCTGCAGAAGGTCCTCGGCATCGAGGTGGGCTTCACCAACGCCCTCTCGGCCGGCCTGGTGCTGGGCGTCATGATCATCCCCACCATTGCCTCGCTGTCCGAGGACGCGCTCTCGGCGGTGCCGATGTCGATGCGGCAGGGCTCGCTGGCGATGGGCGCCAACCGGATGCAGACCACCGTCCGCGTGGTGCTCCCCGCAGCGCTCTCGGGGGTCGCGGCGGCGATCGTGCTCGGCCTCTCGCGCGCCGTCGGGGAGACCATGATCGTGGCCCTGGCCGCTGGTGGGCAGAAGAACCTCTCGCTCGACCCCCGCGAGGGAATGCAGACCATGACCGGCTTCATGGCCCAGACCGCAGGCGGCGAGAACCCGGTCGGCTCGACGTCGTACAACACGCTGTTCGCGGTCGGCATGCTGCTGTTCGTGATCACCCTGGTCATCAACTTCGTCAGCATCGCGCTGGTACGCAGATTCAGGCAGGTGTACTGATGAGTGTCGCAACCGAGGCAGCACGCGAGACCACGCTGAGCTCGCTCTCCGGACGCAGCAAGGACCGCAGCATCGGGTCGATCGTGTTCCTGGGCGGCCTGTGGTTCTCCCTCTTCTTCGGGGTCATGGTGCTGCTCGTGCTGCTCATCGACACCGCGGTCGAGGGCTCGGCCCGTTTCGACGGCGAGCTGATCACCAACTACAGCTCGCGCGTGTCGCCCGAGACCACCGGCTTCCGCGCCGGCATCCTGGGCAGCCTGTGGCTGATGGTGGTCACGGCCCTGATGGCGGTTCCCCTCGGCATCGCGGCCGCCCTCTACCTCGAGGAGTTCGCCGATGGCGAGCGCTGGTGGAACCGCGTCATCGAGCTCAACCTCCAGAACCTCGCCGCGGTGCCGTCGATCGTCTACGGCCTGCTGGCAGTGGCGGTGATGGCGGTGATCGGCTTCGACAGCTCCGGGGTCGTGCTGGGCGGATCGATCGCCCTGGCCCTGCTGATCCTGCCGGTCATCATCATCACCACCCGTGAGGCCGTACGGGCCGTGCCCTACGACATCCGTCACGGGTCGTTGGCGCTCGGCGCCACGGTGTGGCAGACGAC
>JBAUWM010000432.1:0-2671 GCA_049583775.1 Nocardioides sp. | reverse complement strand
GATCTGCGCAGCCACCCCACGACCCCGCCGCTCAGCCGCGACCCCAGCAGCGGCGTCCCGAGCACGGATCGACCGGTCCAGATCGACAGCGAGCTGGGCCTGCAACCCAGCCGCGATGTTCTTCACCGCCTCGAGCTCCGTCAACAGATCGACCCGAGCGCGGTCCGTCTCGACATCGAGGCCTACCGGCAGGGAGATGCCGGAAATTGCGGTGGTGATGGTGCCCGAGACCATGTCTCGATTATATCGAACATTTGTTCGAACAGCAAGCCAAAGGGCCGTCCCTACGGAGAACCTGGCGCCACCTGGGGCACCAGCCCGGTCATCACCGGCTCGCGCACGCGCACCAAAGTTGCTCCATTGCCAGTGACGACGACGACGGCGGAGATCGGCGTCCGACTCGGCGTTACCGTCATGACGCGAGCACGGGTAGGCAGCCTCACCTCGAGCGCCTGGCCGCTCGTCACCTGCACGCGCTTCTCGGGAAGTGCCTTCCCGGCTGAATCTATGAAGGCCATGGTCACCACGCCGGGGCCGATCGCCCCGCCGAGCACGACCCGCTTGGTGCCGGCCGGCAACGGTGTGGTGCCGGTAGCCACGAGCGGTGGGACTGGAACGGCGTGGGTGAGATCGCCCTCGACGAACATCACGAGGCCAGCTGTGGTCGGCACGGACGACTCGACCTGGATACCGAGCGGGCGCTCGTCGTCGCGGGCCCCCGCGCCCTTGAGCACGCTCGCCAGCGGCACTCGCACCACGCTCTGCGGAGGCAGCGCGATCATCGGTGCGTTGTCGGGGGTGAAGATGGCGTCACCGGTGACCAGTTCGATGGAGGCGCGGCCGGCACTGTCGCCCGGGTTGGCTAGCACCAGGGTGCGTTGGCCTGGTCCGCCAGGAATGCCGAGGAGCAAGTTGGTGCGCGCAGGCTCTTCCTGCGACGCCAGGCCGTCGGTGCCCATTTGATCGGCGCCGAGCTCTTCGAAGGTGTCGAGCACGCTGGCCGAGATCCGACCTCGCACGGTGCGCGCACGGAGCGCCAGGTCGTCAGCGCGCGGGACGATCGTGGCGAGGTCGAACTCACGTGATTCCCCTCCGCGGATGGCCACGCCCCGCAGCTCGGGCACGTCGACCGGACCGTTGCGTCCGAGGACGGTGACGTCGACGATCGCGCGTCCGGTGTCGGGGTTGGCCAGCTGGAGGACCGACCGGTGCTTGGCACCGGCGCCCAGCCCCGTGAACCACTGATCGAAAACTGGCGCCCGGCAGTCAATGCTCATCAGGGGGCGCCCGAACCGGCCAGCGACGAGTCCGGGAGCCAGTTCGTCGCGTCCGGTCACCACCGCCGACTTGTCGCCGACCTTGAGGGTGCCAGCCACACCAGGCGCGACCGCCACTTCCCGCTCGATACCTCCGGTGCGAACAGGAATCGCTCCAGTGGCCCCGGACAGCGAGGCGACCACCACCTCGTCGCCGCCGGGCGGGCAGATCACGGTGGCGCGGTCGAGCGGCACCTCGTCCGGGCCGGACAATCGGACGGACCCCGCCGTCGCGTTCACGAGGAGGGCGGCAAGCACGGTGAGCAGGGCCAGAGCCGCGACCACCAGGGTGGTCGCGTCGATCTCGGGACGTCGTGAACGGTCGTTCATCAGCGCCTCTCCGCACGCAGTGTGGGCGCGCTCTGCACCAGCACGAACAGCAAGGCCAGGCCCTGTACCAGCAGAAGCAGCACTCGAACGAACGAGCCCGGACCGTCGACGGCGTCCGATGCTCCGGGGCGCACCACCTGCCAGGCCCGCGTGCCTGGATCGGAACTCGACTGCGCCAAGCCCGAGGTGGCGTCGAGAGTTGCCGACACGGCCCCGTCTGCCGGCGCGGGAAGAATGATCCAGGCGATGCCGAGCTCGGCGATCTCTTCGATCACCTGACCGGTGGGTCGGGCCAGCAATGAGCGAATCGTGCTGGTCACCGCAGACCGCTCGGGTGCAAGGGCGATCACTTCGTCCTCACCCAGGGTGACGCCGTCGTCGCGACGCACCGTGTAGGTGAGCCCGTCTTCGACGCTGCCGCGCACCACCAGGATGCCGTTCTGAGCTGCCTGCTCCGAGCTCTGCACCATGTAGGCGGGCACGACCTTCGTGGCAGTCGAGGACAGTTGGTTGTCGGCCACCGTGAACCAACCGAGACCAGCCACCGGCACCACCATCGCCGCTATCGCCGCGATCACCGCCACGGGTCGAGCACGGGCGCCGAGGTTGGCTCGCGCTGCACCCTGCGCGCCGAGGAGCACAGCGGTCACCCAGGCGGCCTGCACGATCGTGACCGCGATGCCCACACCAGCCGGCGTCGCGACGCCGGAGACCTCGAAGGAGAAGCGCCCGGCCACCGCAGCCACGACGACGGCGACCAGGGCGACCAGCCAGCACAACCCCACAGGGATCCGACTGGACCGGGGCAGCAGCGCCAGCACTGCGAGCACGAGCACCACGACGCCGATCCAGCCCGGCGCGCCCAGGTCGCCGACCCGTCCAGTGAGTACGTCCACGGTTTCGACCGTGGCTGACGGCAGGCGTCCGGTTTCGAGAAACAGTGCCCGTGCCGAACCGCGCCACAGCGACGGCAACCACCACGGAGCGAGCAGCACCAAGGGCACCGCGAGGCCGGTGACCGGAGG
>JBAUWM010000431.1:0-15816 GCA_049583775.1 Nocardioides sp. | reverse complement strand
GACATGGTCGGCAACCGCACCCGGGTCAAGGTCGTCAAGAACAAGGTCGCCCCGCCGTTCAAGCAGGCCGAGTTCGACATCATGTACGGCAAGGGCATCAGCCGCGAGGGTGGCCTGATCGACGTCGGCGTCGAGGCGGGCATCGTCCGCAAGGCCGGCGCTTGGTACACCTACGAGGGCGACCAGCTCGGCCAGGGCAAGGAGAACTCCCGCACCTTCCTCAAGGACAACCCTGACCTGGCCAACGAGCTGGAGAAGAGGATCCTCGAGAAGCTCGGGGTCGGGCCCACGGTCAACGCACCGGCCGAGGCCACTGCAGCCGCCGATGACCTGGCGGCGTTGCCCGACACACCCATCGGCATCAATGACTTCTGAGTCTCGACCCCAGCCCGACTGGGTCGGCGACGTCCACGCGGGAGTCAGCGCGTGGACGCGCCGCCCGGCGGGCCCGGCCGAGCCGCCCCCTGACATCAAGGCTGCCGTGCCCGAGGCCGACCCCGAGTCGGTCGCGCGCACGATCCTGCTCGACCAGCTCACGGGCCGCGCCCGGAGCCGCCGCGAGCTCGCTGACAAGCTGGCCAGCCGCAACGTGCCCGCTGACCTAGCAGCCCGCCTGCTCGATCGGTTCGAAGAGGTCGGGTTGGTTGACGACGAGGCATTCGCCCGGGCGTGGGTCTCGGGTCGCCAGTCAGCCAAAGGTCTGGCGCCGCGCGCCCTGGCTCATGAGTTGCGCCGCAAGGGCATCGACGACGAGGTGGCCCGCGAGGCGCTCGACGAGGTCGATCCCGCTGACGTCGAAGCCGCTGCTCGGATGTTGGTGCGCAAGAAGTTGCGCTCGGTGAGTCGGGTCGACGACGTCACCGCCACCCGTCGGCTGGTGGGCATGCTGGCCCGCAAGGGGTACTCCCCGGGGATGGCCTTTGCCGTGGTCAAGGATGAGTTGGCGGCCGCCGAGCGATAATCTCGCGGTCCGATGACGAGCATCCAGGTCGTCCACGGCACGGTCGTGGTCGACGGTCACAGTGAGCACGGCGAGTCGTGGCGCCAGGCGGCGATGCGACTGGTCGGCGGCGACGCCGTCATGGCGCGCGACCTGTCGGGTGAACCGCGTCGGTTCGAGGTCGACCCTGACCTTCGAGTGGCACTGCGCCCGATGACGCGGGGCGACCTGCCCGACGTAGTGCGCTGGCGGCAGGCGCCGCACGTGGCGCGCTGGTGGCAGGGCGACGATCCGGCCACGCTCGACTCGGTCACGGCCAAGTACGGCCCTGACATCGACCGCAGCACGCCCACCCGCCAGTGGGTCTGGGAGGTCAATGGACGCTCGATCGGCATGGTGCAGGACTACCGGCTCGGCGACTATCCCGAGTTCCCGGTCGTGGGTGCCGGGCCAGACGCGCTCGGCGTCGACTACCTGATCGGCGAGGCCGGGTTCTGCGGGCGCGGGCTCGGGACGGCGTGCTTGTGGGCCTGGGCAGTGCTGACCCGGCAACGGTTCCCCGACGTCGACACCTTCTTCGCCGCTCCCGACCACCGCAACGGCGCGAGTCTGCGGATGCTGGCCAAGTCCGGCTTCACCCCGGGCGTCTGGTTCGACGAGCCCCAGGACGACGGTTCGGTGGACACGCTCATCGGCTGCAGCCTCGATGTCGGGGTGGTGCTGGGATGATCCCTGCATGCAGGAGCTGCGATTGCCGCCCCACCCCGATCACCTCGACCTCAGTGCGATGTCGACGGATCACACCCCGGGCTTCGACGGCGACAAGGTGGCCGGCGTCCAGGCGCTGAGCGACCTTGGGGTCGAGCTGGCCGAGCTGCAGGAGCGTTTGTTCGCCGAGGGGCGAGCTGGCGGCACTCGCAACGTGTTGCTGGTGCTGCAGGGCATGGACACTTCCGGCAAGGGCGGCACGGTGGCGCACACGGTGGGCCTGATGGACCCGCAGGGAGTGCGGATCACGAGCTTCAAGGCACCGAGCGAGGAGGAACGGGCCCACGACTTCCTGTGGCGCATCGAACGCGCGTTGCCCGGTGCGGGGATCATCGGGGTCTTCGACCGGTCGCACTACGAGGACGTGCTCATCGCCCGGGTGCGCGAGCTTGCCCCGGCCGAGGAGGTCGAACGGCGTTACGACGCAATCGTCGACTTCGAGCGACGCCTGGTCGAAGCCGGCACTGTCATGGTCAAGTGCATGCTCCACATCTCGGCCGCAGAACAGCGTGAGCGGCTCCTCGCTCGGCTCGACGACCCCACCAAGCACTGGAAGTTCAATCCGGGCGACCTCGACGAGCGCGCCCTGTGGCCGGCCTACCGCGAGGCCTACGAGATCGCGCTCACGCGCACGCACACCGACGCGGCGCCCTGGCACGTGGTGCCGGCCGACCGCAAGTGGTATCGCAACCTGGCGATCGCCACTCTGCTCCGCGACACCTTGAAGGGTCTCGACCCTCAGTGGCCCGCGGCCGACTTCGACGTCGACGAGCAGCGTTCTCGGCTGCTCGGTGAGGAGCCGGTGGCATGAGTGCGCCGCCTGGCCTGCCGGCTGTCCGGGTCACCCGCTACGTCACCCCGTTGCGCGAAGGCGGGAGCCTGCCCGGCCTGGTCGAGGGTGACGACCTCGGCACCTACGTGTGCAAGTTCCGCGGTGCCGGCCAGGGGCTGCGGGTGCTCGTGGCGGAGGTGATCGTCGGTGAGCTCGCACGACGGCTCGGCCTGGACACGCCTGGCCAGGTGGTGCTGGACCTGAGCGCCGAGCTCGCCCGCTACGAAGCCGACGAAGAGGTGCAGGACCTCCTCACGGCGAGCACCGGGCTGAACCTCGGCGTCGACTTCTTGCCGGGGTCGTTCGGCTACGACGGCAACCAGACCACGCCGTCCCAGACCGCGGCGATGATCGTCTGGCTGGACGCGTTCTGCGCCAATGTCGATCGCTCGTGGCGCAACCCCAACCTGTTGTGGTGGGCCGATCGCCTCTGGGTGATCGACCACGGTGCGGCGCTCTACTTCCACCACGCATGGGCTGGAGGCATGACCGATCCCGCCCGGTTCGCCGCTCAGCCGTGGGACCCGACCGACCATGTGCTGCTCGAGCGAGCCCAGCACCTCGGCGAGGTCGACGAGCGGCTCACCGCGCAGGTCACCCCCGAACTGCTCACCGAGGTTGTTGCGCTGGTGCCCGATGCTTGGCTCGAGCCGGTCAGCGGCGCCGAGTCACCCGCCGCGGTGCGCGCTGCCTACGTGGCGTTCCTGACCGCGCGTCTCGGCACTCGTCAGTGGCTCCCGAAGGTCGCCGGATGACTGTCCCGGTCGCGTCGCACCCCTACCAGTACGTCGTGCTGCGCTACGTGCCGCGCGTCGACCGCGAGGAGTTCGTGAACGTGGGCGTCGTGCTCTACTGCCACGCCACCGACTACCTGTGCGCCGCCTGGCACCTTGATCCGGAGCGCCTGGTGGCTTTCGACGCGCAGGTCGACGTCGCTCGCCTGACCGCTGCCCTCACGTTCGTCGACGGAGTCTGCGCCGGCGCGGCGGGCACTGGAAGCGCCGCACTGGCTCCAGTGAGCCAGCGCTTCGGCTTTCTCAAGGCGCCACGCAGCACCGTGCTGCAGCCAGGACCAGTGCATGGCGGCGTCACCACCGATGCTGGCCGCCAGCTCGACCACCTGCTCGCCACGCTCGTTGGCTGACGCAGATCGCACGAGGAACGAGCGCAAGCTGTGGCGTGTCGCGACCTCAGACAGGCACGAGCTCGAGGGCTCCGACGGAGTAACGAGCCAGCACGATGCGGGCGACCTCGGGGTGGGCGCCCAGCGGCTTGGCGACCGCGACGGCGCCAGCTTCGAGCGCAAGCTCTTCGGCCCGGTCGGTGAGCTCGCCCGGGGTCAGGAAGAGCGACGCGACGGCGATGTGCCGGCGTCCCTCACCCCGGAAGGCGCGCACGGCCTCGCCGGTGGCCGGCGGGGTGTTGGCGGCGTAGGCCGCCGTCACGGGCAGCTTGTGGTGGGTGCCCCACAGGCGGGCGAGCCGGGCGACGGACTGGTTCTCCAGCGGGTCGGCTGAGCCGGCCGCCGCGAGCACCAACGCGTCGAGCTCGCGCACCCGGCACTCCTTGAGCGCCTCGCGCATCCGGATGTCGAGCACCTCGAGGAACGCAGCCTCCATGCCCAGGATCGCGCTGCAGCGAATCGCGATGCCTGGGTGGCGCGCGGTGGCCTCGGCGATCGCGCGGTCGATGTCGATCGTGGCACCGAACGCCTCGGAGAGGATGAGCGGGACCACCACGATCTCGACGTGTCCAGCCTTGACCAGACGGTCGATGACAGCCTGGAACTCAGGCTTGCCGCGGTGGGCGCCGTGCTCGACGTAGGCGCGCTCGACCCGAAGGTCAGGACGCTGCGACTTCACCTCGTCAACCAGCGCGGCAATCGTCTTGGTGGTCCGGGTGTCGCGGCTCGCGTGAGCCAGGGCGACCAGGGCAGGAGCAGCCATTAGGACCGCCTCCTCTCATCTGTCCTCGGGTGAGGAGTGGGGAACAAGGGCGCGATCACGTGTGGATCCCGCACTCGGTCTTGTTAGTGCCGGCCCAGCGCCCGCTGCGCGGGTCTTCACCGGGGGCGACGCGTCGGGTGCACGGGGCGCAACCGATCGAGGGGTACCCGTCGTAGACCAACGGGTTGACCAGAACGCCGTTCTCGGCGATGTAGCGCTCCATCTGCTCGTCGCTCCAGCGAGCGAGCGGGGAGACCTTGACCTTGCCTTTCTTGGCGTCCCACCCGATGACCGGGGCAATGACGCGGTTGTGGGTCTCCGCGCGGCGCAGGCCAGTGGCCCAGGCGTCGTAGCTCGCCAGGGTGTCGGCCAGCGGCTGCACCTTGCGCAGCTTGCAGCAGAGGTCGGGGTCGGTCTTGTAAAGATCAGCGCCGTAGGCGGCGTCCTGCTCGGTCACGCTCTGCACGGGCGTGATCGACAGCAGGTTCACCTTCATCGTGGCCGCGACGGCGTCCCGCGTGCCGATCGTCTCGATGAAGTGGTAGCCGGTGTCGAGAAAGACGACGTCGACGCCAGGCACCACCGTGGCCGCCACGTGCGCGAGCACGGCGTCGCCCATCGAGGAGGTGATCGCGAAGCGCTCGCCAAAGGTGGCGGCGGCCCATTCGATGATGGTCTCGGCTGGGGCGAGCTCGAGCTCGGCGCCCCAGTGCGACACCAGGTCGCGCAGCTCTTCGGGGGAGCGGCCGGCCGTTTCGATGCCGCGGGCGTCGCGGGCGGTCTGGGTGGAGGTGGTGGTCATGAGCGGACCCCTCCTCCCTCGGACGACGGACGCAGCAAGCCGATCAGCTTGAGCGAGAAGGCGCGCTGGCAGTCCCGGCACTCCCAGGAGCCGTGGGCTCCTTCGTGCGGCCAGAGGTTCTGGTCACCGCAGTAGGGGCAGTGGAAGGGAACCGCGCGCTCCGTCATTCCGGGGTCCCCGGGGCGTTGTTCAGTGGGGGAGCGCAGCGGAGGAGCGAAGAACGTCCTGGGGTGGTCACCGGGGTCCCCGGGGCGTTGTTCAGTGGGGGAGCGCAGCGGAGGAGCGAAGAACGTCCTGGGGTGGCGGTCATAGAACCGTCAACACCTGTTCGCCGCGAAGTAGTTCCTCGTCGGCTCGGGCTGCCCAGGTGGCGAAGTTCTCCCCCTCGGTGCGATCGGCCAGGTAGTTGGTGACGACGTTGGAGATGTAGTCGTCCAGACCAGCACTGGTCACCTTGTGGGCGCGCAGCTTGCGACCGAAGTTCGCCTGCAGGCCCGTGGCGCCACCAAGGTGCACCTGGAAGCCCTCAACCTGCTCACCGTCCTGCATCACCAGCTGGCCCTTGAGACCGATGTCGGCGATCTGGGTGCGGGCGCAGGCATTCGGGCACCCGTTCACGTTGACCGTGATCGGGGTGTCCAGGTCGGGGAAGCGCTTCTCGAGCTCGCCGACCAGCGAGCGCGCGCGCTCCTTGGTGTCGACGATCGCGAGCTTGCAGAACTCGATGCCGGTGCAGGCCATCGTGTTGCGACGCCAGTTCGACGGGCGCGCTGACAGGCCGATCTCGTCGAGCCGCTCGACCAGCGCCTCGACCCGGTCGGCGTCCGCGCCGATGAGCACGATCTTCTGGTACGGCGTGAGCCGGGCACCAGCCAGGCCGAACTCCTCGATCACGTCGGCGAGGGTGACCAGAAGCGTGCCGGAGACTCGGCCAGCGATCGGCGCCACGCCCACGTAGAACTTGCCGTCCTTCTGCTCGTGGACGCCGATGTGGTCGCGGTGGCCGGTCGGCGCGGGGGGAGACTCGAGCGAGACCAGCTCGCGACCGAGATACTCCTTCTCCATCACCTCGCGGAACTTCTCCACGCCCCAGTCGGCCACCAGGAACTTCAGCCGTGCGCGCGAGCGCAGCCGGCGGTAGCCGTAGTCACGGAACACCGACGCCACGGCCGACCAAGCGTCCGCCACCTCGTCGAGAGGGATCCAGACGCCCATCTTGGCCGCGAGCATCGGGTTGGTGGAGAGCCCGCCACCGACCCACAGGTCGAAGCCGGGTCCGTGCTCGGGGTGGACGGTGCCCACGAACGACACGTCGTTCGTCTCGGGCGAAACGTCCTGGCTGGGGTGGCCGGTCAGCGCTGTCTTGAACTTGCGGGGCAAGTTCGAGAACGCAGGGTCGCCGATGTAGCGGTCGAAGATCTCCTCGAGCGCCGAGGTGCCGTCGATGATCTCGTCCTTGGCGACCCCAGCCACGGGGGAGCCGAGGAACGGGCGCGGCGAGTCCCCACAGGCCTCGAGGCTGCTCAATCCAGCCGCGTCGAGACGGTCCCAGATCTCTGGCACGTCCTCGACCCGGATCCAGTGGTACTGGATGTTCTCGCGGTCGGTGACATCGGCGGTGTCCCGAGCGAAGTCGACGCCGATCTCCCCGAGGGTGCGCACGGCCCGGGCATTCAGCAGTCGACCGTCGGAACGCACGCGGAGCATGAAGAACTCGTCATCGAGCTCTTCCTCTTCCAGCGTCGCGGTCTTTCCGCCGTCGAATCCCGGGGCGCGCTGGGTGTACAGACCCATCCAGCGGAACCGGCCACGGAGGTCGGCGGGGTCGATCGAGGCGAATCCCCGCTTGGAGTAGATGTTGATGATCCGTGCACGCACGTTGAGCGGGTCGTCGTCCTTCTTGGACTGCTCGTTCTTGTTCAGCGGCTCGGTGTAGCCCAGCGACCACTGACCCTCGGCGCGCTTGGCGCGCGGGATCTCGGTGTGCTGGGGCCGCTGGGACTGGAAGCGCAGGTCAGGCATGTGGAAGGAGGTCCTTCGCTGAGGAGCGCGGCGTCGACGCGGCGCTGGCGGGCGGGGTGTCCGGAGGAGCTCAGCAGGGCCGACACATGGAGCTGCGCGTACGCCCGAAGTCCACGTGGCGGCGTACCACGAGGAAGGCGTGCGTTTCAGCGGTGACCATGGACGGCAGTCTCACCTAGTGGACGACGTGGCTACAAACTGAAATCTCGTGATCTGAGACGACTGTCTGCAATGTGAGACAACCTTACCGCTCCGCCGCTGTGCGACTTCTTGAATGCGGCGCACGTCACACGAATCGGGCCAGACAGCGCAACGCCCAGGAACCCCGATGCGGGGTTCCTGGGCGCCAGGATGTGGGTGCCTCAGCGGCGGCCGACGCGCACTTTGCTGCTGCTCGCCTTGGTCGTGCGGTTGCCCAGGTAGCTCACCTTGACGACATTGCGACCGGCCTTGAGTTGCTTCAGCTTCATGACGGCGACGCCCTTGCGCAGGGTGCCCTTGCCGACAACCCGCTTGCCGACGGTCGCGACGACCTTGCCGGAGGCCTTGCCGCCGAGCTGGCGGGTCACCTCGGTGACCACGACGGGCGCATCGGTCTCCTCGGTGTCGGGCACGACAACTGGCTCGACCTCGGAGTCCTGCTCCTCAACCTCCACCTCGTCGACGACGGCGTCCTTGCTCACCAGCTCGCAGTTGATGGAGAAGAGCGAGATGCCGAGAAAGCTCAGCGGCGAGAACGAGAACGTGTCGGGCAGCGCCAGGTCGTAAACGCCGGGCAGCGGCAGCTCGAAGTCCTCGGTGCTGGCGTCGGCGTCGAGCACCGGGTCCTTCGTGGGCTTGGTGACGTCGTCGGTCATGTCAGCGACCGGGATTTCATCGTCACCGAACAGCAGCGAGAGGTCACTGATCTCACCGGGAACGTTGTCGCCCCGGTCGAAGCCCCCAAAGCCGCCGAGCATCCCGCCCAAGCCGCCGAGACCGGGCAGGCCGCCGCCGAGGCCGCCGAAGATTCCACCGAACAACCCGCTGAACAGGCTGGTCGGGAAGTCGATGCTGATGTCGAACGCGATGCCCTGGGGCATGAAGAGCTGTGTGGGCTCTGAGGAGTCAAGGTTGGTGATGTCGACCTCGACGCCGACCTTGACGATGCCCAGCGGACCGGTGCACTCGTACCGGATCGGCTGGACGGCCGGATCGGCGGCGACGGCACCGGGTGCCGCGGCGACCATCAGGCCGGTCATGAGAGCTGTCGTGGCGCCCAGGCTGGTGAGCGGTCCGGTGAACCTGGTCCACCTCCGTGTGCGGGTGTCCTGCATGTTGTGTCTCCCTCCCCGGAGCCCGGAGGCCCCCATGTGGCCGTCCACCCTCCGTGGGGGCCGATTCGGACGCTGCCACCGGGCGTGGCCCCGCGGGGCAGAAACTGAGGATCTGAGGGGCGAAATAGCCCGCCTGGGTCGGTCGCGCGATGGCCCGGACGGGGTGCGGACTGCCCGATCGGATGATGTACCTCGAGGTGGGCTCGCGGGCAGGCATGAACGTCTGCAGAAGCGGGGGAGCCGGGTCCTGTTATACCTCGCCCAGGTCTCGGGTGCAGCAGGTCTGCACCGGAATCTTCTGATCGCGCCGAGCGCTACTAGGCTGCGGGCCATGGCCGATCTCAACGCCCTGACCAGCAGCGCCTACTCCCAAGCTCTCGAGGTCATTGCCTCGGTCGAGCCGCGCATCGCCGATGCGACTCGGCAAGAGCTGGCCGACCAGCGCAGCTCGCTCAAGCTCATCGCGAGCGAGAACTACGCCTCACCCGCCGTGCTGCTCACGATGGGCACGTGGCTCAGTGACAAGTACGCCGAGGGCACGATCGGCCACCGGTTCTACGCCGGCTGCCAGAACGTCGACACCGTCGAGTCGCTGGCCGCCGAGCACGCACGCGAGCTGTTCGGCGCCGAGTACGCCTACGCCCAGCCGCACTCGGGCATCGACGCCAACCTGGTGGCCTTCTGGTCGATCCTGGCGCACCGCGTCGAGGGTCCGTGGCTGGAGAAGGCGGGCTCGAAGAACGTCAACGACCTGACCGATGACGACTGGGAACTGCTTCGCAAGGAGCTCGGCAACCAACGGCTGCTCGGCATGAGCCTGGATGCCGGCGGTCACTTGACGCACGGGTTCCGTCCCAACATCAGCGGCAAGATGTTCCACCAGCAGCAGTACGGCACTGATCCCACCACGGGACTGCTCGACTATGACGTCGTGGCCGCCAAGGCCCGCGAGTTCAAGCCCCTGGTGCTGGTGGCCGGTTACTCGGCTTACCCGCGTCGGGTGAATTTCGCCAAGATGCGCGAGATCGCCGACGAGGTCGGCGCCACGTTGATGGTCGACATGGCGCACTTCGCCGGCCTGGTGGCCGGCAAGGTGTTCACCGGTGACGAGAACCCGGTGCCCCACGCCCACATCGTCACCACCACCACGCACAAGTCGCTGCGCGGACCGCGGGGCGGGATGGTGCTGGCCACCGAGGAGTACGCCCCCAGCGTCGACCGCGGTTGCCCGATGGTGCTCGGTGGTCCGCTCTCGCACGTGATGGCCGCCAAGGCCGTGGCCCTGGCCGAGGCGCGTCAGCCGGCGTTCCAGACCTACGCCCAGCAGGTGGCCGACAACGCGAAGTCGCTCGCCGAGGGCTTCATGAGCCGCGGTGCCAAGCTGGTCACCGACGGCACCGACAACCACCTCGTGCTGCTCGACGTCTCGGCGTTCGGCCTCACCGGCCGCCAGGCCGAATCGGCCCTGCTGGACGCCGGCGTGGTCACCAACCGCAACTCGGTGCCGGCCGACCCGAACGGCGCCTGGTACACCTCCGGCATCCGTCTCGGCACTCCCGCGCTCACCACGCGCGGTTTCGGCCACGACGAGTTCGACACTGTCGCCGAGCTGATCGTGCACGTGCTGCAGAACACTCAGCCGGGCACCACGAAGGCGGGCGGTCCCTCCAAGGCCTCGTACAACCTCGCCGAGGGTGTCGCAGCCAAGGTGAAGGACGCGTCGTCCGAGATGCTCGAGAAGCACCCGCTCTACCCGGGTCTCAACCTCGCCTGACCGGTCGTTTCGGCGGCTCGTGGCTGACGAATCGGACGGCTCAGGCTAGTTACGGTGGGCACATGAGCGCGGAGACCTCTCGAGCCTCCGCTCACTCCCGTGCCGAGGCAGTCACCGCGCTGGCGAGGCGCGGCGCCCACACGCTCTGGCGCCTGATCGTCACCACGGTGGCCTCGTGCATGCGCTACCGCGTGACCGGACTGGCGGCCGAGGCCGCGTTCTTCGCCGTGTTGTCGGTGCCGCCTTTGGTGTTCGCTCTCGCCGGGGCCATCGGCTACGTCTCGGAGCGCTTCACCGAGGCCCAGCTCGAAGACATCCAACTGGCTGTCGTCGAAGCGTCGTCGAACTTCTTGACCGACAAAGCCGTCAACACCGTGATCGTGCCGACGATGGACGAGGTGCTCGACGGCGGGCGTTTCGACGTGATCTCGCTCGGCTTCGTCTTGGCTTTGTGGTCTGGCTCGCGGGCGCTCAACGTCTTCGTCGACACCATCACGATCATGCACGGGCTGGGTGGTCACCGCGGGATCATCAAGACCCGAGCACTGTCCTTCGTGCTCTATCTCCTGGCCATGGTGACCGGCGCGGTGTCGATCCCGTTGGTCGTGGCCGGCCCGAGCCTGGTGCGGCAGGCGCTGCCCAACCGGGCCGACTTCTTGAGCTCGTTCTACTGGCCGATCGTCGTGCTGGTCTCGATCTGCTTCTTGGCCACGCTCTATCACGTCTCGGTGCCGGTGCGGACCAACTGGAGCTTCAACTTGCCGGGCGCGACCTTCTCGCTGCTGGCGTGGATCGTCGGCTCCTACGCGCTGCGGTGGGTGCTGACGGTGACCGCCGCCGACTCGAAGTCGATCTATGGGCCTCTGGCTGCACCGATCGCGGTGCTGCTGTGGCTCTACATCGTCGCCCTGGCCGTCTTGATCGGGGCGGCCGTGAACGCCGCGTTCGACTCGGTGTTCCCTCAGAAGAACACCATGCGCGCTCGTCTCGAGCTGCTGAACCGGCTGCGTGCTGCAATCGGCAAGGATCGATCGGACGCCACGGAGAGCACCTGACCGGTTCAGGCGGCTGCCTCCACTAGATTCGCAGGCGTGCAGGACGTCGCTGGCCCCGAGCCGATCCAGGGCCGTGGCCGCGTCGCTCTCCCCGATGGCAATCGGTCGCCGTGGTGGGCGCTGGCCAAGCGACTCATCGCTGCCATGTCGATCCTGGTCGGCACGGTGCTGCTGGTCTACTTCGACCGGGCTGGCTACACCGACAACAACGACCCCACGCGGACGATCGACCTGACCGACGCGATCTACTACACGACCGTCACGCTGAGCACGACCGGGTACGGCGATATCGCTCCCGTCGAGCCGCACGCTCGACTGATCAACGCTTTCATCATCACCCCGGCTCGGATCGCCTTCCTGGTGCTCCTGATCGGTACCACCCTCGAGGTGCTCGCCTCGCAGGGCCGAGAACTGTTCCGCGTCGCCCGATGGAGGAAGAGGATGGGACACCACGTGGTGGTCATCGGCTACGGCACCAAGGGCCGCAGCGCAGTCGACACCCTGGTCAACAACGGGCTCGATCGCGACGACGTCGTGGTGGTCGACCCATCACCTGTGGCCCTCGCCGACGCCCACGCCGACGGCCTGGCTGTGGTCACCGGTGATGCCACCCGTCGTGAAGTACTCCGTCGGGCTGGGGTGGGAGAGGCCGACCAGGTCATCATCACCACGAACCGGGACGACTCCAACGTGCTAGCCGCGCTCACCGTCCGCCAGCTCAACCCAGATGCCTGGATCGTGGCCTCGGTGAGCGAACAGGAGAACGCCCCGT
Organism: Nocardioides sp.; assembly: GCA_049583775.1. Classification (GTDB taxonomy): domain Bacteria; phylum Actinomycetota; class Actinomycetes; order Propionibacteriales; family Nocardioidaceae; genus Nocardioides. The sequence goes on along the minus strand of JBAUWM010000431.1, from coordinate 3,589 downwards.
TGATGCGCCAGTCCGGCGCCAACTCGGTGATCACGTCTTCTGACGCCGTCGGCCGACTGCTCGGGCTCTCCACGCTGTCACCGACGCTCGGTCAGGTGATGGAGGACCTTCTCACCTACGGCGAGGGCCTCGAGGTCGCTGAGCGTGAGCTGATGGTCACCGAGGTGGGCAAGCAGCCGCAGAGCCTGCCCGACCAGGTCATCGCCGTGGTGCGAGACGAGAAGGTCTATCGCTACTTCGACCCGGTGGTCACTCTTCTGGCGCGAGGCGACCGCCTTGTCGTCGTCCGCCCGGCCAAGGAGCTGCCCTGGGCGCCGCGTCCGGGCACTCACAACGAAGACGCAGCTACCCACGACGACTGATCTCGACCTGCATCGAACAGATGTTCGAGGCTCGTGGCATCATGAGGTCATGGGCGGCGGCTGGGGCAAGCAGGGCAGCGGAGTGCCGCTAGCTGAGCGAGTTCGCGGCGACGTGGCACCCAGTGCTGCGGTGGATGTGTGTCCGTCGCGGCACTGCTGGGTCGGGGACGCTGTCGATGGGCTCGGGGTGAAACGGCCCGGACTGCTCGTCGAATGGCGTCAGAGCGCCGGGCGTTGGGAAGGGCGCGTCATCTACGCCGCCCGACTGCGCGACGCCGAATGGGTCACGGTCGAGGAGTGGCTGCCGGCGGCGCTGCTGACTCCGCTGTAAATGAAACCGAACCGCCGGAGTCTCGGGTCTCCAGCGGTTCGGTGAGAGAAATGTAGAAGCAATGTGGAGTGGTGCGCAGCAAAACGCCGAAGAAGTCTGGAATTTTTTTAGACGATCAGCGTTTCGCCAGGTTGGTCGGTGGGCCGGTCGCTGGGTTGGTCGGTGGGCCGGTCGGTGGGTCGGTCGCTGGGCGCGTACCCGTGAGTCATTCCCCAGGCCACTGCCTGCGCGCGCCGATTGACGCCGATCTTGCGGTAGGCGGTGCGAATGTAGGTCTTCACCGAGTTGATGCTCAGGTATGTCGCCTCGGCGATCTCCAGGTTGGTCAGGCCCTCAGTAATGAAGGCCAACACCTGGCTCTCACGCAGAGTCAGGCCATGTTCACGGCCCTGGCTCGCGAACCAATCGTCGTTCGTCACTTGCCCGGTCATTCTCCTTGGTGGTCCCACCGCGGGGCCTCCCCGCAACCTTGCCGCATCCGACGCTCTCTCCGTGCATGCGGCGATCACCCGAACGGGTGTTTTAGTACTGGCCCGCCTACCAGGGTGAGGCCCAGGTCACGTTGGCGGGATACTTTGACATTGTCGGTGCCACACTCGGGCTCACGCAGAACGCGGGCTCCGACGACTTGCAGCCCCGCCGCTCTACGGGTCGGCGGGGCTTCTGCTTCCAGTGACCTCGCGGCGCCAGCTCGCCCTACGTCCTACGACTTGCGTGGCTTCGCGGGCCAAGCCGGCTCAGTTTGCACCCATTGTTTCGTGCGGGCTCGGCGATGAAGCCGGCGACCGACGCCGCCAGTCCCCCAGCGTGGGGTCGGCGTCGTCTGAGACGGGTCAAACCGGTCGGTCAAGTCAGGCCGCAGTGGCTCCCGAAGAAGGACCGAAGGTCGCCGCGCGCATCGTCGCTGATCGGCAAGTAGTAGGCCGAGCCCGAGGGGAGCCTGTCAGCAGAGACGTAGACGTAGACGAGTGTTCCCACCTTGTCCTCTGCTAGCGCGTGGGGGTCACATCGGCCCGGAATCAGACGCAGCACGGTCTCGTAGGTGCTGTCGACGAGCGGCGTCACCGGTGATTCAGGAAAGACCGGTGTGCCGGGGGCGGTCGAGAAGAGCACCGTGCCGCCAAAGCCATCGAACGTCACATCGTCACGTGCACCTGTCGGCGCGAACGTGACGGTCAGCTCGTAGACCGATTTTCGGCCCTGACCGACCACTCGGTGCGCGCCGATGGTCACCTCGGCCGCCTCTCCCATGACCTGTGCGGCGCAGTCGCGGTCGAGAAACAACGCAATGGCGCCATATCGATCAGTGGCCACCGTCGTCGATACCAACTCGGGGCCGTCATCGATTCGGTAGGTCAATCGCACGTCGGCGTCTGAGCCGGTCCCGCATGCACCGGTGGGTAGTTCGAACTCGAGGTCTGCTTCGTTCGTGAAACTCTTGTTGCCCGTCCACACGACTTCGTCGAACCGCTCTGAGGCGATCTCGGCCCGGGTCACTGTTATCGAACTCTCGCCGTCGTGGACTAGCCGCACGAAGACCGTGCGGCCAACGCGCTCGACGCGGCTTTGATCGACAAAGGCGATGAGTTCGGTCGGTAAGGCCGTCTCGCTGGGGTGCTCCCAGGCTGCTGGTGTCGAGGACCCGCAACCCGCGGATGCAGCAGCCAACAGCAGGCCACCCACGACCACATGTGCGCTGGCACCGCGGGCTGGTCGCTGAGCGGGCACTATTGACTCCTGAATCGGGTCGGCGCCCGCTGCTCGCAGAGAACCGAGTCGGATCGGGATCCGCCGGTGAGTTTGATGACTTAGACAAAGAGTTGGGCCGGGCAGTCCCGCGTCACGGTAGGTCGAGATGGCGAGTGCAGCAACGTCTCTCGACACAGAGACGCTCGCAGCGCGCGGAGAGATGTCAACGGGTCATCCTCATGACCGTCGCGCCAGTGGCGCGGGGACACAGACGACCAGCGAGCCATGCTGAGCTTGCGCGGCGCTTTTGACGACTCGGACCGGCACGGCCTCTACGCGGCGGCTGCTCTCGTCGATGCGCTCTGCGCGCCGCGACGCCGACGGTTCAAACCAAGCTGGCCGCAGAGATCCGCTTGCAAGGTCAGCAGCGGTTCAGCCTCTCACCCATCGACCGCCGGCGTCCGCAGTGGGGGATCGTCCAGACCGAGGACGCTCAAGACGGTCGCCGGGTCAGGGCCGAGGCGACCCCGAGAAAAGAAAGCCGGCGCCGACCTCCGCGACATCTTGCGCGGCTTCTTCGGATAGAAGCTAGTGCAGCGCGGCTCCAGCAGCGAGATCGTCCGCATCGTGCGGTGGGTGCGTCAATTTGTGCGACAAGCGCGCGAGCGCAGCCCTAATCTCGAGCTCGTGAGCAACGCACAGACAGGGATGCATCTGTACAGGGCGCGTGCCACTGCAGCCCTTTTCGCCGCAGTTGTCACGCTGACGTCGTGTAACTCCCCCGAAAGCGAGAGCTCGCGATCCGAAGCCCCGGCCGCGACTCAGGCTGAAACGTCGGGCCAGCCTCGCACGGCGACCTGCGCCCTCGACGGCGAGCGGGACATTGACGTAGTTCTCGACGAGACCGGGGATGCCCTGGGCGTCGTCTTCAACGGTGAAGCGGTCGCTCCGTCAGGCGACTCTCTGTACTCGGTCACGGTTTTTGATGCAGCCGGCGAGAACGGCGTTCAGGTCGGCATGCAGTTCCTGGACGGAGAACAGGTTGCCTATTTCATTTTCGACTTCAGTACGGCGCAGCAAGTGAATCTGCCGGGAGCGATCGTCGTCGACGGTAAGCGAATCGCGGGGGCATTTCCCCTCGATGAGATGGACGCTTTGAGCAATGCACAGATTGCGTCTTGGTCGGCCGCGTACAGCTACCTCGGGA